>JAYVXK010000599.1:0-5649 GCA_043785265.1 Myxococcales bacterium
CGCTCGCACGCACCACCACCCGCCGACCATCGCTCACGATTCGAAGTTCTTGAAGCGGGCGAGTCACCCGCGGAAGCGTCTGTCGAAGCGCGCCAATCGCCTTGGCGACCTCGCGCAGCTTCACGTCGCGCGAGAGCATGAGCGTCGCACGTAGAGCGATGAGATCTTGGAACGTGTAGGCTCGTTTGCCGTTTTTCTCGCCACTTGGTGAGACAATCTGTGCGCGGTCGAGTGTGCGCAAGCGAGCTGCCGTGAGGTTGAGCAACTTCGAAACTTCGCGCGGCGAGAACAGATCGGTGACTGGTTCTCGCGCGGCGGGCTCGCTCACCGCAACTTGTGCAGGAGGGCCACTCATTTTGCCGCCGCCCGTGCCGAACTGCACGTGGATGACCCGACCGCCCTTGCCCTTGTTGTTCTTTCTGTCGCCCTTCGCCATTGTCGCGAACGGGGCTCACGCGATGTGGTGGCCCCGACTCCGGCTCTCTATCAACGGTGCCTGAACGTCGACGTCAATCCTCAATCTCTTGAGCTCGACAGTCATGGTCACTTCGCAGCTCAGTGCGCCCAGCGGCCGCGGGGCGCGAATGCTCGCTTCGCGTTGGGCGACGCGGATGATGCGTGTGCGCGCGTGGAGATCTCGTGAAAGCAACGTGACCAAAACTTGCGCGTCTTCTGTCGGCTGGACGATCAGGCTCGTCGATCCAAACCAAACGCGCCCTTCTCCGTCGTCCCGCACGCGCCCTTCGCTGATCACATCCGCGCCTGAAATCAGCTGCGCTACACGCTTGTCGTTTGGACGAATGAGAGCCAGCGTCATTGATTCGATGATGTTTGGAGGCTTTGCCTTCGCGAGTCCTGGATGCTGCATCAAAGAAATCGTCGCCGGTTAGCGCGCCACAGCGCAACGTTTCTACAATTGCAGCCGGTTTCTGGCACACTCGTCTGCCAAGAAGGACAACCCCATGGCCGCGAAAAAGTCAGCAAAGAAGACGACCAAGAAGCGCGGTCCCATCGCCAAAAAGGCGATCCAAAAAAAGCCGGCGCCGAAGAAGCGGACGCCAAAAAAGAAACCAGCCACGCAAAAGCGTGCCGTCGCGAACAAGAAGCCGACTCCGAAAAAGCAGAAGCCAGCCGCGAAGAAGAAGCCAGCCGCGCGCGCAAAAGTCGGGAAGAAGTCGTCGACGAAACAGCCTGTTTTGGCGCCTAAATCGAAGCGGTCGCTGGGTGGAACCATCTTGCAGACGGTGTCGTTCGCCGCACCACCCGAAGTCATCTACGAGGCCTTGCTCGATGGCGAAATGCATTCGGCCTTCACCGGTAGTGTCGCGAATGTGCAGGCGCGCGTCGGGACCAAGTTCAACGCGTGGGATGGCTACATTCACGGCATGGTGATGGAACTCGACCCTCCACACCACATCGTCAAGTCGTGGCGCGCCTCGGACTTTCCTCAAGCGCATCCGATGTCGCGCTTGCAGATTGACCTCACGCCGACGAGCGATGGCGGCACCACGCTCGAGATGCGACACACTGGATTGCCCGAGTCGATGGTGGGCGACTACGACAATGGCTGGCACGAGCACTACTGGAAGCCACTTCGCGCGTGGCTCGCAAATAAGACCTGAATCTAGGCGATTTTCTTCGTTGGCTCGCGATCGAGCGGCACGACGATCTGTTCGACCATGAGTCCTCCGGGCGTGGACTCGATCCATGTCGCGTGCGCGACGATGGGCTCCTGGCGTGGCGAGACTCCATCGGGCGCTTCACCAACGCTGCCGAGGCCGATGACGCGAATGTCGGAGACCGTGCGATCGAACGGCACGTGGCTCATCCCGCACACGATGACATCTGCGGGATCGTCGCCGATGAGCGCGAGCACCTCGTCGTCACTCATGTCGAAAGTGATGGCTTCGGAGGGGTCCATCGGCGAACCGTGCACGAGCACCAATTCTCCGCCGTCTTCGAGGTTGATGCGGTGTTGCGCAGGCAGACGTCGCAACCGCTCGAGGACGATGTCTCCGAGCTCGGTGCGCACGCGTTTCATGCGTTCGACCATGCGCTTTTCGTGATCGCTGGTGGCGGCGATCTGATTGGGATCGAGTGTTGCCAAGGCTTGGTCGGTCACACCTTGGACCATGATGGCGCCCGCGGCAGAGAGGCGACGCCAAGTCTCCAGCGGCTGCGTGAAGTCGTCCTCGTTGCCGCCAGGAAATACGATGTCGCCTGCCACGAGCAACTTCGAAAAGCTGCGTTTTTCAGCGGTCGCGAGCACTGCAGTCAGTGCGAGCAAGTTGCCATGAGGGTCGGAGACACAGAGCATTCGCATAGGACTCAGCCAGTCTGCACGGCGTCGGCGTGTTCGTCCATGGCTGCGCGCAAAGATGCGACCAGCTCTCGCACAGAGGCTCGTGCGGCTTCTTTGGATGTGGCGTCTTCGATGCGGCGCACAATCGCGGTGCCGACGACGCATCCGTCTGCGAAACGTGACGCCTCGACCGCGCGGGCAGGGGAGTCCACCCCAAAACCAACCACGACGGGAGCGTTTAGCCTCTCGCGCAATGCACTGGCAGCGTTGCTCGCGGCTGCCAATGGAGCAGAACCGTGGCCTGTCACGCCTGCCACGGAGACGTAATAAACGAAGCCCGCAGGGCAAGTCTTCATGGCACGTTCTGCCGCGGCTACACGCTCGTCGCCTGAAGTCGGAGTGAGCAAGGGCACCACACACAGCTGCGCCGCCTTGGCGTGTGCGCGAAGCGAAGCGCCCTCCTCCACTGGGAGGTCCACCACGAGTAGCGCGTCTACCCCCGCGTCTCTCGCACTTGCACAAACCTCTGCTTCACCCACGATGAAAATTGGATTGTAGTAACCGAATAGAACGAGCGGCACGTCGGTCAGCGCGCGGATGCGTTTCGCCGCAGCCAGTGTCGCTCGCAGACCCCCGCCGCGTTCGAGCGCACGCGTGCTCGCTCTAGCGATCGCCGGACCGTCCGCGGTCGGATCGCTGAACGGCACACCAAGCTCGATCACATCTGCCCCTGATTGTGCGCAGATAACGGCGAGTTCGACGGTATCGTCGATCGAGGGATCCCCCGCGCACAAATAGGTCACCAGCGCTTTGCGTCGGCCCCGTGCGAAGACCTCGTCAAGTCGCATCGAGAAGTCGCTTTCGGTAGGTGTCGAGGTCCTTGTCGCCGCGGCCAGAGAGGCAAACCGCGACATTGACTGGGCGCCCGCGCTTCTGAGATTCGAGCGTCGCGATGTGTTGCAACGCAGCAAAAGCATGCGCCGTCTCCAACGCCGGAAGGATCCCTTCTGTGCGTGCGAGCAAAGCGCCCGCTGCGAGCGCTTCGTTGTCGGTGATGGCGAAGTAGCGAGCGCGCCCGCTCTCTTTGAGCCAGGAGTGCTCCGGGCCTACTCCTGGATAGTCGAGCCCCGCGCTGATCGAATGCGCTTCTTCGATTTGGCCTTGGTCAGAGCACAAAACATAGCTTTTTGAGCCGTGGAGCACGCCGACACGACCCGCGTTGAGCGTCGCTGCGTGCTTGCCAGTCGCGATGCCATCGCCGGCGGCCTCGACGCCAAAGAGCGAGACATCGTCGCTGATGAACGCGCGGAACATCCCGATGGCGTTCGATCCACCTCCCACGCATGCAACGACCGCGTCGGGCCGTTGGCCGAGTCGCTCGGTGATTTGAGCCCGTGCCTCTTGCCCAATGATGCTCTGCAACATGGCCACGAGCTCTGGATAGGGGTGTGGCCCTGCGGCGCTACCAATGCAGTAGTACGTCGAGTCGACATGAGTGACCCAATCACGAAGAGCCTCGTTCATGGCGTCTTTTAGCGTGCGCGAGCCACTTTCGACTGCGATGACTTTGGCACCGAGCAAACGCATGCGTCCCACATTGGGTGATTGCCGCTCGACGTCGACCGCTCCCATGAAGACCTCGCAGGGCAGCCCAAGCAGCGCGCAGGCCGTCGCCGTTGCCACGCCATGTTGCCCTGCACCAGTCTCCGCAATGATGCGCCGCTTGCCCATCTGTTTTGCAAGCAACACCTGGCCAAGCGCGTTGTTGATCTTGTGCGCGCCCGTGTGCGCCAAGTCCTCGCGCTTCAACCAGAGACTCGCCAGCAGGCGCCCATCCGCATCGATCGCGCGCGCAAAGCGGTCCGCACGGGACAGCGCAGTAGGGCGGCCGACATACGAGGAGAGCAACTCATGGAGCGTGACGCGAAATGCGTCCGACTTCGCGATGGTCGCGACCGCTTTCTCGAGTTCGTCGAGGGCAGGGATCAACGTCTCGCCGACGAAGCGACCACCAAAAGGCCCAAAATAGCCAGGCCGAGCAACTGTAGACGGCATCATCGGTTACTTTTTGGGGTGAGCCTTGAAGAATGCAAGCACCTCGGTGCCCCACGTGAACGAGACTGGTAGTTTGCACGCGAGGTCGTCCCACAGCGAGCCGTTCTTGCCAGTCGCGCCAGGCACGCAATGACCGGCGTTCGCTCCGAGTTTGCTCTGTGGGTCGGTGGTGTAGGCGTGGGTGATGACTTCGAAGTCCCTGCCTGCGGTGCCGATGTAGCGATCGCGCGTGAATGTCGCGTCGCTGGCGATGGTTTGCTTGCTGCCTCCCCACGCCGCCACGACGGCATCCACCATGGGGGTGGTGCAAGAGGACGGAACGATCGCATCTTTCGCACCTGCAACAAAAAGAATGTCGATGGGTTGCTTCGGAGTCTGCGAGCCAGAAAAGGAGCAACTGCCGTTGAAGTTGCCGTTCGGGCACTGGCTGGTCCCTGCGGCGCCTGGTGCGGCCGACGCGATGACGTCCGAGTGCGCGCAGACCAGTCGCCAAGTCATGTATCCGCCCTGCGAAAAGCCGGTCACGTGCACGCGCTTGGGATCGATCTTCCACGCCGCCACGACATCCATGAACGCTCCAAACACTGCGGTGTCGTCCGAGTCGTACCAAGTCGGTCCGTAAACGGTGCGTCCGGTTGGTGCGGACGGCTGAACGACCACATACCCCGCGGCGTTGCCAATCGCGCGCAGGTTGTCCTGCAGGTCTTCTGTGTCGGCGTCCATTCCCAGGCCGTGCACATCGAGGATGGCTCCGCATGTCTGCGTGGCACATGCAGCGGGGGCTGTGACAGTGACATCGAGACCGTTGCACGAAAACACATGACTGCCGGCGATCACTTGCTTGCAGTTCACGCCAGGGGCGGCGTCGCTTCCGGCGTCATTCGTGGCGATCGAAGAATCGCCTGCGTCGTTGCGCTGCAACACGTCCAAATCAGCGGCGTCCGCGACTGGGTTCTGCGCGGCTGAACCGTTGCTACAAGCCGCGAGGATGAGCAGCCCAAGAGTGATGCGCATGGCGGCGGTCTCTAGCACCAAAGTCGAGGTCGCACATTAGGTCTCGCCGATGAATGCGCGACGACTCGTCAGCATCAGAACTTTGTGATGACAATGCGAGTGCCCATCGCAATCGCGGCGCTGTTGTTCGCGCCCATGGTTGCCGCTGATCCAAACACCACGTCCTTGCGGACGGACGCTCAGACGAATTTGCGATCGATGGAGGGTAACGCCTCACGCGTGCAACATGCCCTACTCATGGCGCGCGCAACTTCTCAAGCGCTCGAAACCCGATGCCT
>JAYVXK010000600.1:0-5648 GCA_043785265.1 Myxococcales bacterium
TCGACAAAACTGCGAGCGGCACGTTCTCCGGCACCATCACGCTCACAGAGCGTGACTTCGGATACGCCGCCAAGCGAACCCCCAAACTCGGTCCAGACACCGGAGTGGTGGTCTTGCGAAGCGAACTCTAGTCATCTTCGTGGGTCATGACTCTTCTCCTCCCCCATGGCCATGGGGGAGGTCGGGAGGGGGCTAACGCTGCGACCATAAGAGTGCAGTCCGTAGATCGCTGCTGCCCAGCCGATGAGCAGAATGACTCCACCCGCTGAGGGTTGGAAGGTTGCGGCCATGACCACACCGATCGCGCTCACCACTGCACCAGCCAACAGAACCTGGCGAGCGCGTCGGAGGGCTGTTTTTACGGCCATTGGTCTTCGGTGGCTTTGCGCAAAAAGTCTTTTACGTCACGCTCGAGCTTGAGCTCGGCGGCGATGTTGGTGTTCTCGTGGACTTCGCCCATGAGGTCGTCGTGGAGGTAGTCGCGCTCGAAGAGCACCAAGATATGAACACCCTCTTCGTCGCCGGGGACGATGATGAGCGCGTCCGAGTCGGGCGCCTTCTTGGGGAGCGCATCACCCAGCGCGGCTTGGTCTTCGCGCGTGAGATAGGCGACTCCATACTTGTGACCGGCCGCTGCGACCTCCACATGAATCACCTTGCCGCCGAGCACTTTGACGTCTCGGTTGGTCTCGGGTTCGATCTTCGCGCGCGCAAACGTCTGCGCGATGACTTCGGAGGCGCGGCGCTCGTCGACAGGGCGCGAGCTGTGCGGCGCTTGAGCTTCAGGTCCGCCGCAAGCAGCGAGACCAAAAGTGGCGAAGGTGGACGCGAGTGCGAAAATAAAGGCGTGTGCGCGATTTGTCACGCAAGCGACGCTAGCGGAAAACGCCTGCGACAGCTACCTTCCGCGCATGGCGACTGAGCGACCGCCTGGTCTAGTACTCGCGGTCCGACCCGAAGTTCCGGCGTCCAAGGGGAAGGCTCGTCTTGCTGCCATCGATGTTGGGTCGAACGCGATGCGTCTGCGGATCATCGAAGCGTCGGCTCCCGAAACCGCGGACGGCAAGCGCGGCACCATCGTATGGAAGGAGATCACCAACGCGCGTGCCGCCGTGAGGCTGGGCACGGAGGTCTTCACCACAGGGCGACTCGCACCTGCATCGATCGGCGCGGCATGCGCGGCGTTGCGAGATTTTCGTCAAGCGATGGATGACGCCAAGGTCGACGCCTATCGCGCGACAGCCACGAGCGCAGTGCGCGAAGCGGAGAATGGCTCGACCCTGGTGGAGCGTGCGCTGCGCGAAGCAGGTGTCGAACTCGAAGTGATCGAAGGGGTCGAAGAGGCACGCATCATCGAACTCGCGGTCGTTCGCAACTCGGACATGGGAGAGCGTCGGGTGATGCTCATCGACGTTGGCGGTGGCTCCACGGAGCTGACGTTGCTCGATCACGGCAAACACACTTTCTCGATCTCTCTACCCATCGGCACAGTGCGTCTGCTCGAGACTCTCTTGCGCGACGAGCGTGACAAAGGCCTCGATCGCGAGCGAATGCGACTATTGAGTGAGATGGTCGATCGCGCAGTGGTCGAAGCGCGTTCACGACTCACCAAAACGAACTTCGAATTGATCGTCGGCACCGGAGGCAACATCGAAACCCTCGCGGACCTCTGCCCCGCAAAAGGCGGCGTGGGCGGCTATCCACGCGCAGCCGACACGGCGCAAGTACGCACGCTGTTCGGCAAACTGGCGCGAATGTCACCTCTGGAGCGGCAGACCACTTATGGCCTGCGCCCTGATCGCGCAGATACGATCGTTCCTGCAGCGGCGATCTTCCTACGGCTGGCAGAAGTCTGGAATGCAACTGCGATCGCCGTGCCTGGGGTCGGTCTCAAAGAGGGAATCCTCGAGGAGCTCGTCGACAAATACTTCCACCTCGTCAACCCCGTCGAACAAGCAGACGCAGTGCTGGCCGCATGCGCGCGACTCGGGACTCGCTACCACTTCGACGAGGCTCACGGTCAGCTCGTGTCGAAACTCGCCGCGCAGTTGTTCGACGACATGCAGTCGCTGCACGCATTTGGTGAGCGCGATCGCTTGCTCCTGAGAGCCGCGGCGTTGCTGCACGACATCGGAGATTTCGTTCGCTACGATGGTCACCACAAGCACACTTATTATTTGATTCTCAACTCCGACATCATGGGTCTTACCCCAGACGAGCGCGCGATCGTGGCCAATACTGCGCGATATCACCGCAAGAGCCTGCCGGATCCTTCCCATCCGACTTTTCGCGAATTGGACAAAGACGCCCGCGGCAAAGTGCGCGGACTCGCCGCCATCTTGAGAATCGCCGACGCGCTCGATCGCGAGCACTTGGGCAAAGTGCAGAGCGTGCGCGCGACGATCGACAAGAACAAGAAGCGGCTGATGCTGAATGTGACCGGACAGGAAGATCGCGAACTCGAGGAGTGGACTGTGAAGGCCAAGTCGGAGCTGCTGCGAGAAGTGTTCGACCTGGATGTTGCGTTCACGGTTGCGACGTAGCTTCCCGTTCCCGTCCGCCGCTCGCGTCCCCGCTTTGCGGTTATCGGCTGGCTACATCTGCGGCTGCACTCGGGGTGGCCGCGAGCTTTGGAACAACCGCTTTCACGATGCGATCAATCCCATCGTCGAGCGCCGCAGACATGGCGACCGCGAGATCCTTGGGAAGAGGTTTGGCTGGGTCCTTGGGAAGAGGCCGCTCCAAGACGATGGTGTCTCGCATGAGGACGACTGTGTCGTCGCGAAGGACCCAAGTCATCGTCACGCGCGCCACTGGCTGGGGTTCGCGCACTTCGTCGAAAGTATCGAGGTCGACTTCCAGTGTCGGTCCGACTCCGCCGACGACCTCCTGCACTCCCTCGTCCTCGAACAACGCCTGCGTCAGGTCTCGACGCACGTAGGCCTCGGGTTTCTCGGTCCAACGGAGGTCCTCGAAGTATCCCATCTCCACACTCGAATCGCGGTACACGATGCGATCACGAATGTACGAAGCCGCGTTGACTCTACCCAAGCGCAATTGAAGCGGTGCCGATCCTGCCGCGGGAGATCCGGGGGGATGCGGGCGATGCCGTGGAGCATCGAGGGAGTAATACTTGAGGATGGTGGGGTCAGCCTTGGAGGTAAGCGCACATCCAGAAGCCAAAGAGGCAACGACCAGAGCCACGCACGCGGTGATGGGATGAAGTCTCATTTGACCTTCGACGGTCCTTTCAGCAGCATGTCAGGATCGCGCTCCAGACCTGTTGCAACGTTTTGAAGAGACGCGATCAACTCCTGCAAATCACGCAGGGTCTCTTCCATTTCCGGGCCCAGAGTCTTCGCGTTGAGCGCAACATCGCCGACGGAATTCGACGCCCGTTGCGCGCTCGCAAGAAGGCCCTTGTCACCATCGAGACGCGCGAGGACGAGGTTCATCTTCCCAATCGTCGCGTTCACATTCGCCAACACGGCTTGGGCTTCGGTCGAGAGCTTGTCAGCCTGCAGTCCAGAGATCGCAGTCTGCACTGTGCCCAACACTTGATTGAGGTGCACCAGCGTCCCCGCCACACCTTCAGGTATTTTTTGAGCAGAGATCGCGTCCATGAAGACGTCTACCCGCGCCACCATGTGCAAAATCGCGTCGGCGATCTCTGGCATTCGGTCTACTGCGTGGACGACCGCGTCCTCCAGGTTCTTCATCATCGACACGGCGGCCGGGATGTAGTTGTCGGGTACTGGAAACGGTAGTTCTGGAGGTGGATTGTCTTTGACCACGAAGAAATCGATCTGGATGAACTTCACCCCGGTGATTCCTGCCGAGGCCAACTGCGCGCGCAGATCAGCAGGTACGCTGATCTTGCGGGATTTGCCTTGCCCGACAGAAAGTCCGAGCTCGTCGAGATCCTTCAACGCTAGGTCGTTGGTGATCTTGACGTGTCGCTTGTCGGGAGCGATGTCGATGCCGGACACCGTCCCCACGGTCACGCCGCGAAACTTCACGGGTGATCCAATGTCGAGTCCCTGCACCGACTCGTCGAAGTAGGTGACGTAACTGACAGACTCTTTTTTGAGGCTCTGCGCGCCGAGCACGACGATCGAGACGAGGGTAAGGATGAAACCAGACAAGACGAAGGCGCCGACCTTCCAATGATTGACGTGCGTACTCATGAGGGGACCTTTGCTGCTGTTGCGTCTGCTGCGGGGGTTGCTTCGCGGTTGAAAAAATCGTGGACTCGTTGGTCGGTGCTCTTGTCGCGGAGTTCGCGTGGGTCGCCCTCGGCGATGATGGACCGACTCTCTTTGTCGAGCATGATGCAGCGCTTGGCGATCTTGAAGATGCTGGGCAGCTCGTGAGACACGAACACGACAGTCAGCCCGAGTACGCGATTGAGGGTGACGATGAGCTCGTCGAGTTCGACAGAGCTGACCGGATCGAGACCTGCCGAGGGTTCGTCCAAAAAGAGCAACGGCGGCTCGAGCGCCATGGCGCGAGCGATGGCGACGCGTTTTTTCATCCCGCCGGAGATCTCACTGGGGAGCTTGTTTGCAGCGTTTTCGAGGCCCACGAGCTTCAGCTTCGCTCGCACGATCGCGCCGATCGCTTCAGCAGGAAGCGTGGTCCACTGCTCGAGCGCCATGCCGATGTTCTCGCCCACGGTCAGCGATCCAAAGAGCGCACCAGCCTGGAACATGACTCCGAACGGAGGCCTTCCCACTGCAAGGTTGGGTTGCCCAATGCCTTCGATTTGGATGTCGCCTGCCATGGGGGTTTCGAGGCCGATGAGATGCCGCAGCATGGTGGACTTGCCGCAACCACTGCCGCCCAAGATCGCGAATATCTCGCCGGGCAAGACCTCGAAGGTGGCGTCCTTCTGCAAGACGACGTCGTCCCAGCCCATGGTAAGGCCGGCGACGCGAATGAGCGCATTCGTCGTCATAGGTTGAACTCCTGGAAGAAGGCGGTGAACCCGGCGTCGATCAGGATGAGTGTAAAAAGAATGGTGACCACCGAAGAGGTCGTTCGGCGCCCTACTCCTTCAGCGCCTCCGGTCGTGGCGAAACCTTGTTGGCACGAGATGAGTGTGATGGCGATCGCGAAGACCACACTCTTGATGAGACCCGAGAAGATGTCCCACATGGACACGGCCTTCTGAGTCTCGATGATGTAGGCGGTCATGGTCAGGTTGAGACTCAAGATGCCGACGATCATGCCGCCGATCATGCCGACGAAGTCGCCGAGCAGAGTCAGCACCGGAAGCACGAGCATCAGCGCCAGGGCGCGCGGCAAGACCAGATAGCGAATCGGGCCAAAACCCATGGTTTTGAGCGCGTCGATCTCTTCGGACACTTTCATCGATCCGAGCTCTGCGGCGAACGCGGCTCCCGATCGTCCACACAAGATGATCGCCGTCATCAGCGGACCCAGCTCGCGCGTGACCGAGAGCCCAACGAGATCGGCGACGAAAATATTGGCGCCGAATTGCTTGAGTTGGTTCGCACCTTGGAAGGCCATGACGAACCCGACCAGGAAGTTGATGAGCACCACGATGGGAACGGCGTTGGCGCCCGCGCTCTCCATGGTGGGGATGACTTCCTTCCAGTTGCCCGTCTTGGGTTCCTTCAGGAGTC
>JAYVXK010000601.1:0-17150 GCA_043785265.1 Myxococcales bacterium
GCGACTTTCAACGAATCGCGATCCGCGCGCGGAACGACCATGACGAGCGTGTCGGCCAGGGTCACCACGATGACGTCCGCGAGCACACGCCCCTTCTGAGTCGTGATCAATCCGTAGTTTGCGCGACCCTCTGAGGTCTTGGCGAGATCGCACGTAACCAGCCCATTGAGCCAGGTCTGGCGATCGGCGCCGTGCGCGATGATCGTCGCCAGGTCCTCCCGCGGTATGAGCAAGACACTCTCTTTGACTGCGCGTAAACGTTCGTCTGCGATCATCATCTGGTCCCTCGTTTAACCACGTCTTGGAGAGAGCGCTCGAGTTATCCGAAGTTGACGGGGACCCAAAGAACCGTCATGCATTCAGCTATGAGTGGTATCGGGGTCGTGCTCAACCCGCGGAGCCGCAAGAACGCGCGCGATCCGCGGGCTGCATATCGCCTCGCGCGACAACTCGGTGATCACGGTGTCGTTCGCGAGGCGCGCAGCATCGACGAGCTGCATCGCATCGCGGCAGACTTTCGCACTCTCGACATCGACGTGCTCGGCATCAGCGGCGGTGACGGCACCAACCACGTCACGCTCACGGGCTTCATCGATGTCTACGGGGGTCACGCACTGCCAGATGTCGCGTTCTTGCGCGGCGGCACGATGAACACGGTCGCAAACTCGGTTGGCGTGCGACACGAGCGACCTGAAGGCCTGTTGGCGCGGCTCGTTCGAACCTACGCTGAGCGAGCGGCGGCTCCTCTGCACAATGTCGAGCGGCACTTGATGCGCATCGGCAGCACCTACGGTTTCTTGTTCGGCACGGGCGCGGTCCACGGATTTCTCGCCGAGTACTATCGTGGTGGGCCCCAACCGACACCGATGGTCGCAGCTCAAACACTTTTACGCGGTGTCGGTAGTGCGATCGTCGGCGGAGAAATCGTCCAGCGCATCGCCGCCCCGTTTCATGGCCACGTCGAACTCGACGACGGTTCGCGATGGCAAGAGCGCGAGTACTTTGCCATCGCGGGCGGCACCATCGATCAAATCGGCCTGCATTTTAGGCCGTTTTATCGTTACGACGAGCGACCAGGCGCCTTCCACTTGCTCGGCATTCACACGAGCGCGATGGGCTTCGTGCGCGACTTGCCGCGCATCTGGCGCGCCGAGCCGATGCGTCCAGGCAAGACGCTCGAGGCCACGCCCACACGCGCGATCATTCACTCGAGCGATGGCGTCGTCCGCCACATGATCGACGGCGACCTGCACGAAGTCCAGGGACCGCTAGAAGTCTCGATGGGCCCGAAGGTCCGGATTGTAGCGATCAGATAAAAGCGACGACGACGACGGGGACCGGGACGGGCGCGGGAACCGGGACGGGTGCGGGGACCGGGACGGGTGCGGGGGGACCGGGACGGCGACGGCGACGGGGACGGCGACGGACGCTACTTCAGTGGCGCACACGTGGAGACGCCCGCGCCGACGATGGTCTGACTCGTCTTCAGGACGGTCGTTTCGCTCTTGGTGTTGGGGTCGTACTTGGTGACCGTGGATCCGTTCGAACCTGTGAACATCCAAAAAACGCCGCCCCAGTAGGCGAATGCGAACGCGACTTGCCCACCCACCACGAGCGTGTCCGAGCCGATCACTTTGGCGGTCTTCTGATCGACCAGTGCCAATGTCGAGCCCGCGTTGTTCACGCAGAACGCAAATAGCTTTCCGTCGCCGGTGCCGGACAGTTCGCAGCGGGGCAATGGCGGCGTGAAGGTGCCCACCACACCGAGCTTGAAGGTGTTGATGTCGACCTGCCCAAGCGCGCCATTTGGATTGGTCTGCGTGTCTGCGATGTACAGATTCTCGCCGCCATCTTGATCGCCGACGAAACCCATGCCGAAGCGAACGAAGCCGCTCTGCGCCTTGTATGTCGTGGCCGTGCAAGCAGCGGTGGCGGTGCTCAGTTTCCACATCTCGCCGTCATTCGGGCCAGCACCGACGAGGTTCGCATAGGCGACGCCAAGATGATCCACCGCCATGGAGTTCGGTGTTGCCATGGTCGGGCAACTGACTTTGCCGATCGTCTTGAGTGTGAGAGTGGGCGGGTAGAAACTGAGCAGGTCGCCTGCTTCAGAAAACAGGTAGATGAGGGTGATGGCTGCGTCAGCGCAGTCGTTGGGCACAATCACGTCTTGAGTCACGACATCGAGCGGCGGAATCACATCCGGAAAACTCACGTCCTCGTCTCGAGCGTCGCGGGATCCGTCGCGTCCGCCGTCCTTGCTCGCGTCGCTCGACGCGTCGAGCGGCGGAGAATCGTCAATCAAGAGAGCGGTTCGGCTCCCGCAAGCCAAGAGAACCAAAGAGAAGAAGACGTGCTTTCGCATGGGCGTAGCGTATCAGCCAGCGCGGACAATTGCTTATCAAGAGGCTTGCGCTTACCCTGACGGTGCCGTCGATGAAGCAAAAATTAGGGCTGATCCTATCGATCTTTGCGCTGATGCTGCCTGCTAGGGCCGCCGAGGCAGACGCACGGCCGCTCTCGGACGCAGAGACCTCACGCTTGCTCGCTGGCGAGACGATCGTGCGTGAGCAAACACTCACGAGTGACGACGACGAGGACCATCGATGGATAGGTGGCGTCGCCTATACGGTCGTGGACGCAACACCCGACGAAATCCTCTCGTTGATGGGCGACGAAGCAGCGTTTGCTCAAATTTTGCCGCGCGTGAAGAGCGCTAGACGCGTCGCCCACGCGCTTGATGCACAGAGTGACGACGCGCACTTCGAGATCACTCAAGGAACTTCGCTGGTGACTGCGAGCTATGTGCTGCACGTGCGCAAATATGCCGCTGAGAACACCGTGCGTTTCTGGCTCGATCCCTCGTTTCCGCATGGTGTCGACGACGCTTGGGGGTTCGTGCGGGCGACCACACTCCCATCATCGACAGGTGCAATCAAGACGCTGGTCACCTATGGCGCTCTCGTCGACATTGGCCCGGGGATCGTGCGCGCCTTCTACGAGGAGCGGCTGCGCGCTGCCATGCTGAGCGTGCCGCAGTTGCTGCGGGCGTACGTCGCTCGAACCATGCGACAGCCTCACCGCGGTTAGCCAGCATATTTCCAGCTTGTCGGAGGGTCTGCTACCAAGGACGACTGCATGTTGATGCGTGTCTTCGTCGTCGCCATGAACGCCTATCGCGAGGCTGTGCGTGCGCGGCTCTTGCTTGGTCTATTCGCGTTGGCGCTCACGACTGGTGCCTACTCGGTGATCGTCGCGTCGCTATCGCTGCATCAAGAGTCGCGCGTGGTGTCCGACCTGGGAGCGATGTTCGCCTCGAGCTTCACCGCTATCGCTGCCATCGTCGTCGGGGCAACGTCACTGCACCGCGAGATTGAACAGAAGACCATCTTCCCGATCCTCGCGCGTCCGCTGCATCGGTCGGAGTACATCCTCGGCAAGTACTTTGGGATTCTCTGGGTGCTCGTCACTTTCGTTGCGGTCGACGCAGCGATGGTGCTTGGCGTTCTCGCGCTCGTATCCGGCCAGAAGCCGCACCTCGTGATCGGCGCGACTGTCCTCATGGGGCTGATTTTAGCCGTTTTGCTGATTCGGGCGAAGTACACGCGGGTGTTCGTTTTGCTTCCGTGGGCGCTCGCATTGCTCCTCGCCATGGCGATGCTCGCGGAGACTGCAGTCGATGACCGTCGTCTCGTGCTCGCCGCCACGCTGCTCACGATTTGCGAAGCGTCCATCATCACGGCGGTCGCGACCTTCTTTTCTTCGTTCTCGAGTCCGTTTCTCACGGCGGTGTTTTCGTTTGGAGTGTTCGTGATCGGACGCTCCGCAGACACGCTCGCGCATCTGCCCGCCAAACAGATGGGTTCTTTCATTCACGTGTGCGGCGTGGTGCTTGGGCACGTCTTTCCGAATCTGCAGCTTTACGTGCCGCCGCGACCTGTGTTGCTCGGGCAAGTCGCGAACGTCCCGATCTGGCCCTATGTCGCCTCGAGCGCGGGGCATGCGCTCGCCTATTCGGTACTCTTGCTGTCCGTGGCGTGGGTGTTCTTTCGCAAGCGTGATTTCACGTGAAACGCGCCGCCGTTCTGATCGCGTGCGCACTGTTGTTGGCTGTGTTCGCGTGGATGCGCGTCGATCGGACCGGGGAAAAAGCACTCCGCGCAGCGAACGACGCGACGCAAGTCGAAGACGCAATCGCCAACGCGAAGGTCGCCGCGCAGTGTCGTGGCACGTCATGGTCTGCGCTCGGCTTCGCGCGTCTCGCCACGATCGCTGACGAAGCGGAAGCGCGCGGCGACGTGCCAACGATGAAGTCTGCGTATGTGTCGATGCGGTCCGCAGCAGATTCGATCGACGACGAGACGTGGCGAATCAAAGCCAACGACGGCCTCGTGCGCACCGCCATGCGCGCAGACGCCACGCCACAAGCGCGCGTTGCAGAGGGTTGCTCCGCAACCAGCGAGCCCCCATGCACGAACGCCATGAAGCTAGAGCTGGCGACGCCGACGCATCCTTCGCGGTCGAGTCATGGTCTCGTTGCAGTGGCGATCGCGATCGTGATCGCTCTTGGAGTGTTCTTGACGCGTCGCCCTGCCCCAAGCCCCAAAAAGCGCGCGCGCGTCGGATCGACTGCGGTTTGAGCAAAGGGGTTCCGCGCGGGCATTTTCCGTGGCAAAACGAGCGATCCCATGGCCTCGGTACCTGTTGACGAAAAGAAAGTGGCTGCGTGTCGTGCGCTCGCGGCGGACGTTGCGGACGATGTGCAGCGTTACATCGACAAGCACACGAGTGTTGGAGTGGAGCGCACGATCTTGCGCGCACTTGGCGCCGAAGGCACAGACGATCAAGGCGCGCCTCTCGTGAACATCGCTGTCGAGCGCGCACAAAAGGCGGGAGTACTCGGCCGCGGAATTTCGTTCGTGGTCGCACGAGCGCTTCTTTCGGGCGCGGCGAGCGTGCAAGACGCAGCTGAGCGGATCGCATTTTCACCTGAAGTCGATCGCGGCGAAGGGGGTCCGTCGATGGACGCGATCCAAGCCGTGCTCGCGCCCCACGTGAAGACCGCGCTCGCACGCATCGACGACGCACGCGCAGAACGCGACGCGCTGAAGTCACGCGTGCCCGCAGGAGAGACGCCGCACAAGTACGTGATCGTCGCGACGGGCAACATCTACGACGACGCCCTGCAGGCCAAAGCGGCTGCTTTTGCGGGCGCGGACGTGATCGCGGTCATTCGCGCCACCGCGCAATCCTTGCTCGACTACGTGCCTCATGGCGCGACGACCGAGGGCTATGGCGGCACGTTCGCGACGCAAGAGAACTTCCGCATCGTTCGGCGCGCGGTCGAAGAAGCGACGGTCGAGAGCAATCGATACATCCATCAGACCAACTACTCGAGTGGTCTCTGCATGGCCGAGATCGCGTGGATGGCCGCTGTCGAACGCCTGGACATGCTCCTCAACGACGCGATGTACGGCATCTTGTTTCGCGACATCAACATGTGTCGGACGTTCGTCGACCAATATGTCTCGCGTCGGTTCATCGCGCGCGCGGGGATCGTGATCAACACGGGAGAGGACAACTACCTCACCACCGCAGACGCGGTCGAGAAGGCTCACACGGTCTTGTCGAGTCAGTTCATCAACGAGGCTTTTGCTCTGCGCGCGGGACTCAAAGAAGAACAAATGGGACTCGGTCACGCCTACGAGATCGACCCATGGATCGAAGACAGCTTCTTGCTCGAGCTCGGGCAGGCGCAACTGATTCGACAGATCTTTGATCGTCACCCGATCAAGTGGATGCCACCAACCAAGCATAAAACAGGCGATATCTTTCAAAGTCACGTGCACGACGCCATGTTCAGTTTGGTAGGCATCACCACGCACCAATCGATCGAACTGCTCGGCATGTTCAGCGAGGCGATTCACAATCCCATGCTGATGGACCGCTACTTGTCGTTGAAGGCGACCCGGTACGTGTATACTGCATGCAAACACTTCGGCGACGAGATCGAGTTCAGAGCGGGTGGTCGCATCGCGCGACGCGCAGTGCAAGTGCTCGACGAAGCGCACGCTCAGCTCGAAGAAGTAAAACGCGACGGCATCTGGGATGCGATCGGCCGCGGAGCGTTCGCGGACGTGAAGCGCAAACGCGACGGCGGCAAGGGCTTCGCAGGAGTTGTCGCTCGGCACGCCGAATATGTGAACCCGTTGCTCGACGCTCTCGAGGCGTGACAGTCAGCGGGGCCTACTTGGGCCAGACCAGTCGGTCCAGAACCAAGGCTCGTCGCGCACGTCGACATGAATCATCTGCGACGTGGGGTAGTAGCCAACGCCTTTGATGCCGAGCGACTTGGCAAGATCACGCAACTTGCGCGTGCTCATCTGCGGCACGCGGATATCCGCGGCTTGTCCACGCACATGATAGTTGTAGTCGCTCCGCCAACCAGGTCGTCGATAGGCTGAAATCAGCTGGATTTTCGATCCGCTCGCTTGAGCGATGTCGCGCAAGATCACGAGCAAGCGGCGATCGATTTTTCCCTCTTTGTCGGGATACACCGCCCGCATCAAGTGCTGCGCGGCGGCGAACGACGCTTCGTCCGGCTCGAAGGTCGGCGCAGGACAATGAACCGTGATGGTCTCGGTGATGTTGATCGCTTCGATCGAAAACGCGTACTCGGCAACAGGTGCAGGTGTCGTGAGAGGATCGGCGCTCGAGACCACGTCAGGATCGACCGAGACGTGGGTCGCGGCTTGAGCGCGCGCCGGGGCTTGTCCTGGCCACGCCCCAAACGACACGAAGGTCGCGCCAAAAATGGCGACGAGCACCGACAGAGTCGCGCGATGTAACGGCACGACACTGCGACCCTGAATCAGCCACCGAAGCGGAGAGGGCATGCCGGACTAGTAGACGCGACGATCGCGTGGCGATCAAGGCAGGGCCCGCAAATATGTAGGATACACGGACCAGTGCGCCTCAAGCACGTGGCGATGGTGGCCTTGATACGCGCATGGACTGGCCAAACAGCCGGTACTAGATTGTTCCTCGTGCAGTCTGCGACCCCTCCCCTTCCTCTTCGCGCGTATGGCGATCGCGCGGGCGATGGCATGGTTCAGATGTCGTTCGTCCTCGAGATGCCACCTTCGGTGCGCGCCAAAGAGGCCGCCAAACGCTTCGCAGAAGAACACGGCCTCAAAGAACCCATCGTCTCCACGATGGAAGAATGCGCGCGCGGTTATTCGTTTTTCGTCGTCTACGGACACTCCAAGCACTCGGTCGACGCTTCCACGATCGACGTACCCGAAGTGCGCACGAGCGCGCTCACGCGCGAAGAGATCGAGCATCGGATCAAGGATCTGGGCCGCAAAATCGTGGTGGTGGGTGCTTGCACCGGTTCGGACGCTCACACCGTGGGGATCGACGCGATCCTCAATTACAAAGGCTACGCAGGCGACAAAGGGCTCGAGAGCTACAAAGGCTTCGACGCACACAACCTCGGCGCGCAAGTCGAAAACGATCAGCTCGCTGCACGCTCACAAGCGCTCAAAGCCGATGTCATCTTGGTGAGTCAGGTCATCACGCAACGCAATTGCCACAAAGAAAACGCTGCGGCGTTCATCGCCATGGCCAAACAGCAAGGGTGGAGGGACAGCGTGACGCTCTTGCTTGGTGGACCACGCATCGATCACAAACTCGCGCTCGAGTTAGGTTTCGATGCTGGCTTTGGACCCGGCACCAAACCAGGCGATGTGGCGTCCTTCATCGTCGATCGCATTTGCGGCGTGCAGAAGAGCGACAATGTTTGAATGATGCGTGTGGAGTCCCGTCCAACCAGCGGCCGGGTCAGCCACGCGAGGCGTTTGCACGCTCGAATCGAGCGCGAACTCAAACGACCAACGGAGTCATCCATGCGTTTAATGGCCATTTTCTCGGTCTTATCGTTAACGGCCGCCACGGGGTGCATCGTGGGCACCAACGGCAACTGTTCGGACATCGCGGTGGCCGGCGTCACAGTCATTGTGACCGACTCCGCGAGCGGCGCCCGTCTCTGCGGAGGCACGGTTCAACTCACAGACGCATCGGGATACAAGGAACTCGTGAGCCCCTCTGGTTCACCCACGACCTGCGTTTACTCCGGCGCGTTCGAACGCCCAGGTACGTATACGGTCAGTGTGTTCGTGCAGGGCTACTCAGCCGACTTGCAAAACAATGTCGTCGTGAGCGCCGGTAACTGCCACGTTCGCACGACGACAGTCCAAAGTTCGCTTCATCCCTGAGGGCGATCAGCGACCAATCATCTCGGGCGTGACATCGAGGCTGATCCAAACGTCGATGCCCTCGCGTCCCAAACGGTGCGCGCCTGTTGCTCGAAACCGAAAGCAGCCGCAACTGTCGCGGAGTTCGAGCGTACCGACTGCTGCCAAAAGTGTTCGCTCTGTGAAGTCGACATCGACACCTCCGCGCGTGGTGACGTACTTGAACCACGGGATGCTGGCGCGAACGCCGCCCGTCCATCCGCCTTCTGCCAGAAATCCAACCGGCGATTCGAGCGAAGGATCGGTGAGCAGGCGCGCGGTGACGGGGTCCACTCCAACACGCGATGCGACCCAGGCCTTCATGAACAAGCCGGTCGTCTCGCCCACTCGCGCACGCGCAACCCAGGCGTTTCCTGCGACGGCGGCGATGAGATGGGCGCCTTCTGCAGTGAGCGCAACGTAGCGATGTTGTGCTTCTGCGCGCCAACGCGCGACTGCGAAGAGGCCGTCTCTGGCTGCGTCTTGCTTGCCAATGGGTCGTGCAGCGGCAGTACCCATCGTCGCTTCGATCTCGAAGCCTTCGCCCTTCGCCCACTTCGCGAGGGCCGTGCGAAAGCCACCACCCGTGGTGAAGGCATCACCGCGCAGTGTCGCGAGGCCGCCGCCTGAGGCAATCCCATTTCGCGCGCCCGCAGCGAGCGCACCGTCTCCGCGTGCGACGAGTGTCGATGCAAATGCGATCGGCTCGATGCGATGACGCCACGGATCGCCCCTATCCGATGATTGAAACGCACGACCGAACGGCAAACCAAATTCGAGACGAGCGTTCGCCGCCCCGTCTTTTGCGTGGTCTACGCCATCAGAGACGACGTCTCCGGCAGCTTGCACCGAGAGTGTCGACCCGAGAGGTCCGAGATGCGCAGCCGTCATCGCGCCGATTACGCCACGAGCGATCGCGACAGTGGTGCCTCCCGGAATGCGAAGCGCACCGCCGTCGAACGTCGCATGCGCCACGCCAAAGTCAGAGAGCGGTGTCGAAGCACCGAGTGTCATCATGGGACCCAGCACGTCGAGACTGCCGAGCTCTCCGCCTCGTCGCGCATCGGATCGCACACCAAGTCCAGCGACGAACCCTGCCTCGCGGACGCGCGCTTCAATCGCGACACGATCGAAGGCGCGAGCGACTGGCTCTAGTTCGGTGGTCGCGTACACGCCCCGCTCACCACGAAGGAGATCGGCATCCCACGCGAGTTCTTCCGTCAGCGCGAAGTTTTTTTGGAGCGCGCCACGTGCGTCGACAAGCAGGCCATCGGGACCACCGAGTGTCGATCCGCTCAAGCGATCATATTGGAGTCGTGTGAAGCTCGACGGCGTGGCCACATCGACAGAAGCTGCAAATCCGCCCTTTAAATAGCCACCGGCGCGCATGTCGACTCCATGCTGACCGTCACCTTTGGTCCACGGAATGTGTACCCCTGCACCCAAGAACACTCCATCTGCACCCCGATAAGCGACATCAGGCGGAAGAAGTCCGATGCGTCCTGGAGAGCGCAGCCAAACAATCGGAAGCCAGAAGATCGGCAGACCGAAGAAGAGCAGGCGCGGACTCTTCAAGATCAGATCGCCAGGCGGTGCGACCGTCCCTCCGGTGAAGGCGATCGTCAGAGGCGTGCCGAGGCATGGACAAAACGCGAGGCGAGCGTCTCCCTCGACGACGACTCCGCGCGACGTTCGCTTGAGCTTGAGCACATCCGCCGACAGGTGAAACGGAGGCGCGTCTGCGTGGACGTTGCCTTTTAGTTCGAGCTCGAGCAGGCGCGTGTCGACGGAGACTTCATCGGCGCGTACGTCGAGTTCTTCAACTTCCTTCGCTGCGCTCCGTTTGTCGTCGGCTCGCGCGCTTTTGGGCACGCACGCGAGCAAGCACGCGATGACGACGGCGTTACGGGTCTTGCCGGCCATCGGCGGCGGTCACGTAGTTGCCCTTCGGAAAGTCGACTTCGAGGATGCTCGAGCCTTCTTTTCCGGCGACGACCTTGTACGTGGGCGCGACGTTCGCGCGCAAATCGATGATGAACGCCAGTCCCTGCGGTGCAGGCGTGAGGCGCGCACGAGTGACAGGCGTGTTGAAGTGGACTGTGACGAGCGCATTCTCGTTGTTACGTAGAGTGACGTGCGCGCCCTTCAACAAGTAAGTAACCGTCCCGGCGGCCTTCTTCTCCTCGATGGGCACGGCCGCCGTGAGCTGAACGAAACAACGCGATGAACCGTCCGCCTGCATCTCGAATCCAGGCAATGTCGCGATCGGACCCGCGGCCGCAGGCACCGTATGCTTAACCGCTGCCTTGCCATGCTGCGGTTGCGGATGCTGCTGCGACACGGGCGCGTTCGTTCCGCCGCCGTACCCGTAACCCGTCAGGTTGTGCGTCGTCGCTGCCCCACTGGACGCGCCAGGCGCAGCCGAAGAAGACGTGTTGTCGACCCCAGTCGGCGTGGGAGTCGGCGTGTTCTGCGCCAACGCAACCCCCGCCAGTGCAATGACAGCCGCGCAACCCAGCCCAAGCGACGCAAATCGACGCATCCCCGAATTAGAGCACGCCCCCACCCAACAGGGAAATTTAGGCCCCCCCAAGCTCCCCCAAGGCCTAGAAGGGTGCTGGTTTTCGTCGAGACCAAGCGAGCGCTGCTGTGGGGCGAGGAGCCGTACTCCCGTACGGTGACGACCCCCGACACAGTGATCGCGCCGGTATCGGCGAAAAACAGCACCCTTCTAGAAGGAGGTGAAGATGGAGGCGCGTATCCCGCCAACGTAGGGATCGGTTAACGCGCCGGCGAATGGCAAGACGCCGCCGATGGTGAGCGCGAAGGTGTTGGCTGAGTGAAAGCGTAGTTGAGGCTCCACGACAGCCACTGGATCGCGCATGCCAGATTGAGCGACGATCGGAATCATCGCCCACACGCGCACGCCTGGTTCTAGCCACTTGGTGATGCCATACGCGAGGCGCGCGCCGCCGACGACTTCGACTCGAACACGCTCATCCGAGTCGGTATGAGCGTCGATCATGATGGGCAGTTTCAGGTAGGGATCGAACGTGACTCCGCCTGGGGTGTGGAGCGCCACGGTGGCCTTGGGGACGATCCCCACACGCCGAGGCCAGAAGAGCGCGTCGTCTTCGTAGCCGCGGGCCATGGCCGCCGCGATGTTCGTCGAATACTTGTAAGATGCATATTTATCGAAGGTTGGCTTCGACAACTGATCTTGTGACGTCGTCGTGTCGCCTTGTGCGAGCGGCGCGACGATTTCGAGTTCGGGAGTGAGCGTGAGTGTGTCGCTCAATTTTTTTGGCATGTCGAACGCGATGCCCAGGCCACCCGTGGTGAACGTGTTGTCTCCGGAGACTCCAGGGTATGCGTCGCGGATGTTGCCGATGCTCAATGGCAAGCGCAGTCCGATGCCGAGTGACTGCAGCGCGACATGCACGTTGAACAGGTACGTCTGCGTGCGGAACGGAGCCGACACGATCACATTGGTCGGAAGGATCTGCGTCGAGCCTGGGAGCTGCTGTTCGACCGCGTTCACCTTGCCGAAGCCCATCACCCAATCGACACCAAACCGGTATTTTTCAGGGGTCTTGGGGGCGTCGGTCTCGTCCGTGGTGACGACTCCGCTCTTGTCGTCGCCCGCGCTGCTCGAATGATCCGCGTGATCGCCATCGTGCGCGAGTGCCGTGGTCGGCAACAGCGCGAGCATGCAGATCGCTCCGCACGCGAGCTTCGTCCTCATGATCGTCATCTCCCTTTTTTGCTCAAGCAAGTGCGGCGAGCGCGGCGATGATGGCCTTGTTGTCGCGCGCTTCACCGAGGCCTTGCTCTTTCGCCCAGGCGACTTTGCCGGACTTGTCGACGACCACAGTCGCCCGACCCGTGATGCCCTTGTCTGCCAGATAGAGGCCGAATTTAGCCGCCATTTCACCTTTGGGATGAAAGTCAGCGACCAGCGGGAACTTCAAACCGAGCTCGCGCTTGAATGCGGCATGAGTCCACGCGCTGTCGACACTGACGCCGATCACTTGCGCATCGACGCCATCGAGCGCCGAGAGATCGTCGCGGAAGCATTGCATCTCGCCAGTGCACACGGGACTGAAGTCGAGCGGATAAAATGCGAGCACGACGTTTTTCTTGCCGCGAAAATCGCTCAGCTTGATCTTCTTGCCGGGCTTGTCGTTCTCGAGTTCGCTCGAGGGGAGCTCGAAGTCGGGGGCTTGCGCGCCTACTTGAATGATGGCCATGGATCGATCTCCTTCGGGTCGACGCAACTTAGGCAAGTTGCGTCTGCGAAGGGCGAGAAAATGTCAGAAATCGGCGAAGAGGCGTTTCTTCTCGACCTTGCTCACGCCATTGCGGCCCCCGCCAGGACCGACCTCTTTCTCGGCCTTCCCGCTGAGAGCGAGATAAAACTCATCGAGAGAGATGGTGGCGCCGAGATAGACGCGCATCGCGTCTTGTTGGTACTGCGAATAGAAGGGGTTACCGATCTTGCCGTCGCCATCGAGGATGGTGGTGCGGAACATTTGGTAGCCAATACCCGCCTGAAACCACGGCACGAACTGGTAGTCGAGTTCACCGCCGAAGAATGTGGCTTGGCGGAAGTGAGTGGGATTGTCCAGACGCGTAACGCCAGGAAGGTCTTGGAACGTGTAAGCCCAGCTATTGGCGAGCAACATGAACAAGCTGGGCTGAACTTTGCCCCATTCGCCGCTGAGGCTGAGGAGACCGACGACCGAGTTCGAGGTGTTGGCAGATCCGGACGCCTGAAGATCGCACGAGGCGTTCCCGCCAGCGCTGAAACACTGAGGCGCATAGGCCGGCTTATTCTCGAGACCGGCCGTCGTGTAATGATAAAATGGGTGTGAGTAAGAAGCCGTCAGCGCGATATCCACCTTGCCGCCGAGCACATGCTCGAACTCGCGCGCAAAGGCGAGACCGATGCCTGGCGACACATAGAGCGATCGAGCCTGGGACTCGGGCGATGTTGGGAGGCCAAGGTTGAGCAAGACGACCGTCTTGATCTTGGCGAGCGCTGGGATACCGCGAAAAGCCAGCGTGAGGATCGAGTCAGTGAAACGTGGCTCGCGCTTGCGAGTCGTGGAGGAGTTGACGTTGTCAGTCCACTCGTAGTTGAAGGCAAAACGACCGCGTACCTGCCAGTCTTTGCTGAACGCCCAACGAGGCAAAAACAAGGCGAATGAGTCAACCACGGGATCGGCGGACTGCACTGCGCCTGGGTTGATGATGTTGGGACTGACGCCTGTTTGGAAGAAGAAGCTCGACCCAGCGAACGGAACTGCCGCGGGCTTGGCCTCGTCGCCGGACGCGTCGTCCTTTTTGGCTTCGTCCTTCTTCGGGGTCGTTCCGGTGCCGAGAGTGACAGTGCCGCCGCCAAGAGTGACTGGGGTGGTGTTGGTGCTCGGCGAGAGATCAGACTGCTGCGCGGGGGCCGCAGCGGGTGCTGGTGGCGCTGGAGGAGGGGCTGGTGCGGGGACTGGCGCGGTGACGGGTGCACCACCATCGGCTCCTGCGTTCGCGGGCGGATCGCCTTGCGCGAGCACGGGCGCGGCGATCAGCAACGTGGCAACAGTGCCAACAGCAGCGAGTTTGATCTTGTGTGTGATCTTCTTCACAGGCGAACTCCCAATCGGCAACTCCAACGCCGCGGACCGTCGCCCGCCAGTGCTTTGGCTGTCAACAGGCGAGGCCAAGCCCACGTCGTTTTTCGACGAGAACCGGACGCGTCCCGAGACAAGTGCGCAGTATGCAGATTTCGATCCGGCGTCAACCCAGATGGAAATGAGGCTCATTTGAGCCACACCAGCGACCCTCGTTACCCCGCTGACGGCACTTGGGAGTGATCGTATGCAAGCTAACGATCGGGGCGCGACGCGGACCCGCACGAGAAATCGGAGCGGGAACCGGAACGCGGATGCGGGAACGGAGACGGGGCACGGAAGCGGGAACCGGAGACAGATGGAGGCGGAGACAGAGACGGATAGGGATACGGAGGACGGGCGACGGGACCGCAGCGGTTGTGCTAAAAGCACGCCTCCCAAATCGAGGTCATCATGGATGCATCACTTTCCGCGACAGAAATCACCGCCCTTCTCGGCCGTGGCACTCGCTTCGAGGGCAAGCTGCACTTCGAGGGTCGCGTGCGAATCGACGGCGTCTTCAAGGGCGAGATCAAAAGCGAGGACACGCTCATCATCGGTGACGGCGCCGAAGTGCATGCGGAGATCGATGTCGCGACTGTGATCATTCGTGGTGGCGTCGTGCATGGCAACATCCGCGCGAAGACCGCACTCGAGATTCACGCGCCTGGGCGACTCGTCGGCAACATTCAGAGTCCTTCGTTGTTCATCGATCGCGGCGTCGAGTTTCAGGGCAGCTGCCGCATGGACGCTGGCGAGACGAAGCCTGCGACCAAGAGCACGCCGACCGCCACTCCTGCTTCGTGAGACTTGCCGCGCTGATGCTGACTGGTCTCGTTGCGTGCGGCGGGCCCGTTAAACAGCCTCGCGCGACGCATCCGTTGACACATCAAGCACCAAGCGCGTCGGCATCGGCAGCGCTGTTGCCTCCACCCGATCCGCTCGTCTCGTTCGATGCGATCGCGGCAGACTCACTCGAGCAATGGCCCGGCACTCGTGAGGCAGGCCGACAAGAGGGTCTTGCCAAGGACCTGCAGGTGACGCTCTCCGCGCAGCAAGACACTTGCGTGCGTGCGTTCGTGCGAGCGACAGCGATCGTCGAAGCGAAACTCTCGAAAGCAAACGACAGCACGTCTGCGTCTTCGGCGCCGGCGGGTCAACACGAGACTGTGCTCGCAGAAGCAAAAGGCGACACGATCGCACTTGGTGCAAAAGGACCTGTGTGTGTTCGCAAAGGAGACGTGATCGTCGTCTCGGTGCAGGGCGACGCGCGCGCGAGAGTCATTCTGCGTCAGAGTCCGTGACCTATCGCTTTCTTCGGCGGCTTCGAAACATGCGCGCTGTTGGAATCAAAAAAGCGCCATGGCCGCGCAGCCCAGTCGCCCGCGTACCCAACACCAACGCGTGCGCTCGTTTGGATCTTGGGTCGACCGACGCGCGGAAGCAGCCAAATTTGGCCGTCATTCGTGTGCACATTGCATCCATTGTGCGCGCGAGAGATCTTCATCCCGCGTGCGAAACGACCAGGACCATCGAGGCGCGCTTCCCAGCCGATCGGCTCGGCCCCGCGAATGAGGACAGCGTGACCGCTGCCGACTGACTTGCACACGATGTTGAAACACTCGTGCATGCCATACACGAAGTAGACGTACGCGGTGCCGGGTGCGCCGAAGAGTGGACGCGTGCGGTTGGTCTCTCCAACGCGTGCGTGACATGCGCGATCGCGTGGGCCGCGGTACGCCTCAGTCTCGACTATTTTTGCCAACCGACCGTCATGAACGATTCGCGTACCGATGAGAGCGCGCGCGACGACGAGCGCATCGCGAGCAAAGAACGAAACCGGCAGAATCAAAGCGGATCGATGCGATACACGCGAAGCTTGTGACTCGCGGTTGTGATCGCGATGCGGGTGTCATCGAAGGAGAACGCGACATTCAACACGTCTTGATCGGGGAGCTTCACGAGTGGCGCTTCGTGGTCGACCGAATGAACCGACACCCATTGTTGAGCGTGCGGCGTCTTCGCGTGCACCACTGCGATCAGTCGGCTCGAGGGCGAGAAGACTCCGCTGTCGACGTCCTGTGTGAACGTGAGCACGGTCTTTCCGGTCTTTGCGTTGATCAGATCGCCAACGGCCGGCGCCTCGGTGAGCCAATCGCGGTCAGGGGCGGCGAACAAGAAGCGCTCGTCCGGCGACATGGTGGCGTGAGAGCTGATGGTCGGACCCGTGACGTGACTCGAGACTTCTTCGAAGGCGCCGCTCGCGCGCGACTGCCAAAAAACGAAGTTGCCGCTGGCGGTGATCGTGCCCGTGCGGACTGGTGCTGCCGTTTGAAACTCGCGGTAATTGCCGACCAAGACGCCGGTATGCGTGTCGATCACCAACGTGCCGTCTTTTCCGGCCGCGCCGCAGTACATGCTCACGCGTGCAATGTCCTTCGAGTACCCCGTTGTCTCGCACGTGAAACCTTTTGGCGGTGTGATCTGGAGGACTTCGCCAGTCGACGGGTCGAACGCGAGGCTGCCAACCGCGAGCAACGGACTCGTCGCTTTTTTGATCACCCCACCCTTGAGCACGACTGGAGCGAGTGAGGTCGCGTCGAACACGTGCGGTTTGCTCTCTATCGCGATCGCGACACGGCTGCCGTCAACGCTGAATGCAGGTCCCTCGATACCAGTCGTAGTGCCCAAGGACGCCTCTCCCACGAGAGTGAGCTTGTAGGCGGCAACCTTGGATGCATCGACGGGAGTGCTTGCATCGAGAGCGATCGCGGGGGGCGAGGTGTCAGGCGCGCCCGCAGCGTCGACTGTAGGCGTGGGAAGAGTGGGCGTGACCGTCGCGCCTCCGCAGGATGCAAGCAGCAACAAAGCGAGCACAGGTTTCATGGGTGGCGAACGCTGCGCCAACGAGACCGCTTCCGTCAAGGCTTAGGCGTGGGCACCACTGTGACCGTGATTTCGCGCAGGCCTTCGTTGAAACGGACGTCGAGTTCGCCGAGTTTTTGGTCTGTTTCGACGAGCTGTTTGGTGATGTCGTCGAGTCGCGTCGCCATCTCACCGAGTCGCGTGGTGAGCTTGGTGCGAAGCGCATTCGCGCTCGTGTTCTTTTCGATCGTTCGGATGTTGCGCCGTGTCTCTTCGGTTTGTCGCGAGATGTCGACCTGCTCTTGCGCCAGTTTTGCGCGCGCGA
>JAYVXK010000602.1:0-1646 GCA_043785265.1 Myxococcales bacterium
CACAGTGATCGTCATCGACGCAGCAACACCCGCAGCCAGAACATCGAGCACACCTGTCGGAGGCAAAAAGCTCTTCACCAACAAGAACACACTGCCGCCTGCGGCCTCTGCTGCAAACGCTGGGATCAACGCGAACGCCTGAGTGCGCGCCATCCACTTGCCCGTATACAAATAATAGAGGCTCGAGATCGCACCCGCTTGTGTTGCGACCACAAAGGCGGCCGCTCCTGGCAAGAGGCCTTCTGCCGCCGTCATCAGCGCAGCGCCCGCAATCACCGAAAGCGCGTAGGGACGCTTGGCTCGGCGCGCACGATCGACAGGCACGTGCGCCGCGCTGAGGGCGCTCTCGAGGAGTGCAGCTCGCAGGTCGTCTGCCCCTCGAACAGGTTTGTCTGGAGGCGTGGCCGTCAAGAACACGCGCTCGTCGATCGCCGCCCATGCGTCGTGCACGGCCTCGTCTTTTTCTTTGTCGAGATCGCGCGCGTGCGCTGCAATGAAGAGAGGCGCATTCGCCTTCTGAAGCTCCGTGATTTTGGCTCGATCGTCATCGGTCGGCATGCCTCGCGCGACATAGATGTAACTGTCGGCAGGCACTTCTGGTCGCGCGCCCTCGCTCTCAGCATCGCTCGTCTCATCGGATTCGACGAACGCGAGGCGCGCGAGATCAGCATCGGTCGCGACGGGCATCTCCATCAGCGCTGTCGCGAGCGCAGTCTTGCCGATCTTTGGCGCACCCACCAGGCGCACCGTGAAGACCGGAATCGCAGTGACGTTGGCGATCGAGGTCACGTTGGATTTGTTCTAGCCGTTCAAGAAGCCAACGGGGAGATCGTCACCCTCTACGAGGTGTTTGCAAATCGCCTCGACGCGCTCCCAGTTGATCTCACGGTGAATCGCTTTGCCAAGCCGACGCAAGAAGCGCTTCTCGGACGCGGCGAGTTCGCGGTCGGTTGCTGCGATGAGATAGAGCACGTCGAGGAGAGGATCATGCAAGTGCTTGGGCGCTTGTTGCAGGCGCTCGAACCAGTCTTCTTCGTCGTCCCAACGGCCCTCGAGTTTCATGTCACTCGCCCGTGTGGGCAGTGCTTCGGAGATGATGGCCATCGCGAGCATCTCTTCGTGACCCACATCGCCGTCGATGGTCGCGAGCAACCACGCGCCTTCGAGAATGAGCGCCGGATCTTCGACCGTGCTGAGTTTGAGCGTGGTGCACGCTTGTCGAAGCGCGCGTCGGTACCGAGCATATTTTCGCGCAGCGGCAGCGAAGCGTTTGGTCGCGACCCAATTCCAACGTGCGCTGATCGCGATGTTGGCGATGGGGATGATGTTGCGCATCACCGATTCTTCGAGGAGCTTGCGGCCGATGCGCTTGGCGAACTCGCCATCTTCCAGCTCCATGAGCTTGGAGGTGATGCCCGCCTTGGCTTCCTTTTCTTCTTTGGTTTCTTCTTCTTCTTTTTTCTTTTTGATGTCGACTTCGAGAGCGAGGCCAAAAAGCGTCGACACTTCGCCAACATCATCGGGATCGAACGGCACCCCATAAATAGAGGCCAAATCGCACGCAAGATCGATTTGCAGACGCGCCGTATACGCCGCCTCGGCGACCATCGACGACACCGCAGCGGGCAGGCCAACAGGCGCCGCGA
>JAYVXK010000603.1:0-1646 GCA_043785265.1 Myxococcales bacterium
GAAGGACGCGAGCGCCAGAGCGCGTGTGAGTTCGCGCGCTCGGTCGGGGCGGAAGTTGAAGTGCAGCGCAGAGTCTTTTCCGATCGACACACCCGCGTAGTCGCCCACGACGAACGGCTCTACAAACTCGTCGGTCTTTTTTGCCGCATAGGACGCTTCGATGCCTGCGAGCGCCGTCGAGTGCCGCGGCGCTTTTGCCCAGGCGATCGCGTCGAACGCGCGCTGCACACGCTCCCAGCGATTGTCGCGGTCCATGCCGTAGTAACGACCCGCCACGGTGCCGATCACGCCTTTGCCTCGCAGATGCTCTTCGAGTTCGGCGATGTAGTTCGTCGCCGTCCCGGGCTGCACGTCGCGACCATCGAGGAACGCATGCACCACCGACGAAACACCTGACGCATGGGCAATGTCGATCAGCGCACAGAGGTGCGTCAGCAAGCTGTGCACTCCACCATCCGAGACGAGACCGAGCAGATGCAGCTTGCCGCCGCGGGAACGCGCCGCGTCGATCGCACGGGCGATTGCAGCGTTTTTCCCGAGCGATCCGTCGACTATGGCGTTGTCGATGCGAGAGATGTCCATCACGGCGATGCGGCCCGCGCCAAAGTTCAGGTGACCCACTTCGCTGTTGCCCATCTGCCCAGGAGGCAGGCCCACATCTGGACCGCTCGTGCCGATCGTGCCGTGCGGATACTTCGCCTCGAGGGCGTCGAGCGCGGGCGTCTTCGCCAAGCGCACGGCGTTGTCTTCACGTTCTGCGCGCTCGCCAAATCCGTCGAGGATGACCAGCACCATCGGGCGGGGAATGCGTGATGACATCGACCGCGAACGGTATACCTTCGCGCGAATGTTGGCGATGACCGAACCGCAGCTTCTGGCGTTCCTCGCGACCGGATTTCCGAAGCTCGACACGAGCGGCTACTCGATCGATCGGCTCACACCGGACGAATTGGTGCTGCGACTCGCGACGGGCGAAGAACATCTGCGACCAGGCGGAACCATCAGCGGGCCGACGATCATGGCGATGGCGGACACGGCCACGTACCTGTTGCTCGTGTCGCAAATCGGACCGGTCGCGCTCGCGGTCACGACGAGTTTGTCGATTCACTTCTTGCGCAAGCCCACGGTCGGCGCGCTGATCGCGACCACCAGAATTCTCAAACGCGGCAAGCGCCTCGCAGTCGCAGAAGTCACGCTGACGACCTCCACGCAAGACGAGCCGGTCGCGCACGCCACGGTGACGTACTCGATCCCGTAGTAAACGGGGACGGGGACAGGGACGGGGACCGGGACGGCGACGGGGACAGCGACGGCGGACTCAGCTTGCGGTGCTGAGCTCCCGTCCCCGCTCCCGTCCCCGTTCCCGCCCGTTCCCGCCCGTTCCCGCTCCCGTCCCCGCTCCCAATGCCGTTCACTTAGATCAGCGGAGTTGCGAGCCAAGGACTAACGACAAGGTGATCGGTCCACGGACTGTAGAAGTGTCGGCCACGAGCAGGTGAGAACGTCGACGGTCATGTGTTGGCCCGATGGGTGTCCCATGGACAGTTGGCCAGTTCCGACGATGATCATCTCCGCGTTTTTTCAAGGCGGTCTCATCAAGATTTGGATCGCCGCAGCGCGCGGGCAGACTCCTCAGTTCGGCGACA
>JAYVXK010000604.1:0-5642 GCA_043785265.1 Myxococcales bacterium
CCAGCGGGCCACGGCACGCAACGAATGAACTGAATATCTCCGTCGAAACCGGTCGCCCCCGAAAGTGGGGAGTGGATGGGCATCAAGATGCGGGGTGGAGTGCTCCGCGTCAAGACGGACGTCGGATGAGTTGGGTTCTGACCGCTCAACCGTTCGCGTTGCCGTCGCCCTCGCCGTCCCCGTTCCCGCTCCCGTCGCCGTTCCCGCTCGCGCTGGCTGCTGGCGCTGGCTTCGCGCGCTTTGGTGGTGCCGTGTACCCCGCCGGAACTTTGATTTTGGGCTTCTTCGGGTGCGGCTTGTACATCACCACGATGCGACCGATGCGTTGAGCGACGTCGGACGAGGTCATGGTTGCGAGGGCTTCGCCGATCGCGTCGGGCGATTCGGGGGCTTCGCGCAGCACTTTGATCTTGATGAGCTCGTGATCGAGCAAGGCACGTGCAACTGCGGCGGCGGCTTCTTCTGTCGCGCCGTGTTTGCCGACATGAACCACTGGAGTCAGCTTGTGCGCGAGGGCCCGAAGTTTGCGGGCGGCGGGTCCAGTGAGCGGCATGCCCGCTCTATCGTCGTCGTGGTCGCGCGCGTCAATCGATCATTGCGCGACTATCGAGCTTCGCCTTTGGTCATCATCGGGACGATGACCTCGTCCGCCAGCCGACTGGAGAACTTGACTGAGCCAATGCTGTTCAAGTGATCGCCATCCGCAAAATCGCTCGCGGGGACGTCAGGCATCTGTCGAAAGCTGACATAAGGAACATCGAGTTCCTTGGCTAAGGAACGCACCAGCTCGTCGTATTCGGGATAGATGGAGTCGGGTCCGTCGATCGCTTCGAGTTGAGGGGCTTGAGGCGCACCAATGAACGCCACACTCACACCACCCGCAGAAAGCCGCCTCACAATCGATCGCAAGTAACTCGGAGCCAACTCGTGATCCACCGTCTTTGGTTTGAGCATATAGGGCTTGAAGCTCTCCATGCGGTGGGTCGCGCGATCGTCCTGCGTCGCGGGATCCACGGGTGGAATCGTCCCGCCTCCACCGTCAGTCGGCCACGTCGCGCCGTTCCAAGGTTCCTTCAGTTCGTAGATTGATTCGAGCACCGTGGGTCGCACGGCGAGCATCCGCAACGAACCGACGAGGAGATCATTCGAGAACTCTTCGAAGGTGGGTGCATTCCACAACAGCGCGCCCACATCGTTGGGCCGAATGGCACCTGCCCACTTGGTATGCGAGGGAACCTCCACCTGCGGACAACAACTGAACTCCATCGGACTCATCGAGATGATGAAGTAGCGAGGTCGCGTCTCCGCGGGAATTTGCAGCACGCTACTGGCAATCAGAAAGTCAGCCGCATAACTCCCCGCCGACACCCCGAAGTTGAACACGTGCAGCGTCTTGCCAGTTTTCTCGCGAATCCGATTCGTCACTGCGCTCGGATTCATGCCCTCTGCGATGACAGAACTGCCCACGACCACGATGTCTGCGTTGGATTGGAAGAGTGCTTTGCGCTTGGTGGGTATCCACGACCCGTCGTCGATGCGTTTGGAAAAACGTGAATCGCGAAAGATGCCGTCCGCGATCGCGAGCACCACGAGCAAACAAAGCCAAGACGTCATGAACTCCCGCCAACCCTCGCGAGAGGAAGCGGAAACGGGAGCGGGGACGGGGACGGGAGCGGGGACGGGGACGGGGACGGCGACGGCGACGGGGACGGGAACGGGAACGGGGACGGCGACGGCGACGGGGACGGGAACGGCGATCGGCGCGGGCGCGGGACTCTCGTCCTCTCTGGACGGGCCCTCGCTCGGCGGAACTTGCTTGTCGTCTTGGTCAGTCACGATATCCAACTAGAATTGAAAGTAGATGAACACGGGAGATCCCACCGCAAACAAATAACAGACCGCGATCATGCTCGCCCACATCAGTCCGCGAGCAGCAGGCGGCATCGCACGATGCGCCCGGAGCCCCACTCGCGCCCCACCAAGCACGTGCACGAACGCCAGCACGACGAGCGCCCGACCCGTGAAAATGAGTTCGTTCGATGCTTGTGTGGGAACGAACGGAACCCAGTGAACCATGCCCTGGAGGACCACTTCGGCTTTCTCGAAAGTCTGCGCGCGAAAGAGCACCCAGCCAACAACGACCGATAGGAAGGTCAGGAGCCACGCACATGCGCGGTAGACGACATTCTTCCTTAGGCGAATGAAGGCCGAACGGTCCTTTGTGAGATCCATGTAGAGCTTGTGAATGGCGAGCAGCACGCCGTGCCACGCTCCCCAGGCAACGAAGGTCCAACTCGCGCCGTGCCAGAGACCACCAAGCAGCATCGTCAAAAACAAGTTGCGATACGTGAAAAGCTTCCCATGACGATTACCACCCAAGCTTATGTATAAGTAGTCGCGCAGCCACCGCGAGAGAGTCATGTGCCAACGGCGCCAGAACTCGGCAATCGAAGTAGAGTTATAGGGATAATCAAAATTCTCTGGCAGCTCGATGCCCATGGTCAAAGACGCGCCGCGCGCGATGTCGGTATATCCAGAGAAGTCGCAAAAAATCTGACCCGTGTACGCGAGCACGCCCATCCAGATCGCGAACGTCGGTTGATGCGCGGGCTCCTTGAATATCGCGTCCGCAAAGATGCCGAAGTTGTCCGCGAAGACCATCTTCTTCACGAAACCCGTGAGCGCGATGAAAACACCCTCGGCCGCCATCGCGCCGTCGAATCGCCTTGGTTTGTCGAGCTGCGGTAACAACTCGTTGGCGCGCACGATCGGGCCCGCGATGAGATGTGGGAAGTAGGCGATGTAGACGAGATATTGAATCAGACTCTTCGCGGGAGGAGTGCCGCGATAGACGTCGATCACGTAACTCATCATCTCGAACACGAAAAACGAGATGCCCAATGGCAACACGACATCGAGCTTTTTGTCGACGTGGAGCTGAGCCAAAAAGAAATTCGTGTATTTGAAGTACGAGAGCAGAACGAGCAGCGCAGTGACACTAAGCGCTAATACGAGTTTCTTGTTTCCATTGGGGCGAGTGAGCAGTTTGCCCGCGAAGTAAGACGCGAGCGTCATCGCGAGGAGCAAGACCGCGTACTTGACACTCCACGAGAGGTAAAACGCATAACTCAGTACGAGCAGCGTCAGCGGCACGAAGCGCTTGGGCAGCGCGTACCGCAGCGGCACCGCCAGCAGCAACATGAAGACTACGAATTCGTAGGACGTAAAGAGCATGACCCAGAAACCAAATCACTTGGCGCAGCGAAAGCCAATTTCGGCCGTGCGCGCGGTCGGAGCATTCTTGTTGCGTGCAGAAGCGCGAAATTCACGGGGATCGCCGGAGGTCCACGCGGCTCCGCGCGTCGTGCGATTGTCGCTCTGGCAGTTGTTGCCGGGATAAGGACAGGTCGCGCTCGCCGTCCACTCCTCGACGTTGCCTTCTAGATCGTAAACACCGAACGGACTCTTTCCTGCTTCGAAAGAACGGGAAGGTGCGGTCGACTCGAAGCCATCCGTAGTTGAATAAAGCGGCTGCCACGGTTGACCAAGCAAGTTGCCTTTGGTCACACACTCGGGTCCGCAACCGTTGACCGTCGTGGGCGTTGGCAATTCATTGCCCCAAGGGTACTTGCGACCGTCCGTGCCGCGCGCCGCGTATTCCCATTCTTCTTCTGTTGGGAGGCGCTTGTTTGCCCATTTGCAATACGAACTAGCTTGATCCCAGGTCACGCAATTCTGTGGATGCGACGCCTTGTCGCTCTTGCCCGTGTTGCAGAACTCGTCCCACAGAGTGTGATCTTCTGGCTTGATTCCACGGTAATCGACAGTCTTGGCACCAGGAGAGCAGCCGTTGTCCTTTGCGCATTGAGCAAACTCGCCAACGGTCACTTCGCCAAGGTCGATGCAAAATGCATTGAGAGTCAACTTGTGTGAGGGGCGTTCGTCCGACTCGCCGTCGTCTGCTCCAATGAACACGTCGCCGGAAGGAACGCTCGCCATGCCGTCGGGACAATGTTTGGTGGAAAGCGGCACACTGGCCGAGGGGGTGGTCGCGACATCGGGTTTGTCTGGGCTATTGCGTAATGCGATGAAGCCAATCACACCAAGCGCGACCAGCGCGAGCGCGCCTCCGGCGATGAGACCTGTGTTCGATCTAGGAAGCACAGGTGCGCCGACGTCTTCGTCTTCGATCGGTGTCGCGTCGTGCATCGTGCGCGCTGCGCCGAGATCGCCCGTCGCGTCGATCCGCTGAGAAATAGGCACCACGCGATGATTCGACGGTGGAGCCAACCCGCCGCCGGCTGCGGCAGAAGCGGATGAACCGAGTATGGGAGCGAGCGCCTCGAATGCGACGGACGCATTCGAAAAGCGTCCGCTTGCCTCTCGATTCACGCAACGCGCAAACCAACTTTCAAACCCACTAGGCAATCGCTCTGCGACACTGAACTCTGTTCCGCGCGCGATGACAGAGGGAATCGGCTCGAGCACGAGTTCACGAAGAAAGTTGGTGATGGTCCCGTCTTCGTCATTGGCGCAACGCCAAAACATCTTCCCAGTGAGTAGATAATAGGCAATCAGCCCCAACGCCCATACGTCGACGCTCGCGGTGACGGTCGCCTTGCGCTCTGTTTGCTCGGGAGCCATCCAGTAGGGAGACCCCATCGCGCCGGTGTTCGAAGACGTGCGCGCCTCCTCGAGCACCTTGGCAATGCCAAAATCGAGGACCTTCACCGTGAACGCTGATCCACTGCGTTTCGAGTGCGCCAAGAAGATGTTCTCTGGCTTGAGATCGCGATGAACGATGCCCGCCGCGTGCGCCGCGCCGACTGCATGACACAGCGGCTCGAACACGAGCGCGACCTCTCCAGGAGACATCGGCCCACGACGCTTGATCGCATGCGCGAGGTCTTCTCCGTGGAGCAACTCCATGACCAAGTAGGGAAGTTGAGTGTCGGCATCTACACCCGCCGCCACCACCTCGACGACGTGTTCGCTCTGGATGCGGCCGCCGATTTTGGCTTCTTGTTCGAACTTGGTGCGGAGCGTGGGATCGCTCACCAACTCGGGATGCATCAACTTGAGCGCGCGTTGTCGTCCGGTGGAGACCTGCTCCACGGTGTAGACCGCACCCATGCCGCCTTCGCTGAGCTTGCCAATCACGCGATAATCGCGCGCGAAGATTGTGTCAGGCGTGAGTGTGACGAGAGAGGCCACGACGCGCGACTAGCGATTTTCGGAGGTTTTCACGATCTCGGTTATCGCATACGTCTCACGTGCGCCGAGCATCGCAAACTGCACGCCCATCCCGTCGGCGCGCACCCAACGCACGACCCCAGGCAACGCGAACGCAGAGAGCTCACCCGGAATGTGCACGTGGACAACGAGTTCGGCACCAAATGCCGCTGGAGTGGAGGTCTCCACGAAGACGCCGCCCAAACCGATGTCGCGTATCACACCAGTGGCGCGCTCTTCTCGACCCTTCACCACGAACACAACACTGTCGCGAAATGGGACTCGGGAGAATCGGCGCTGATCGACCAAGGGAACCTTCCTTCAAGACAACGCGAGTGAACCGGCTGCGCGAGGGCTGGGACGAGTATCACGCCCTGCGCTAGCGATGATACCATTCAACTCGATGGCGT
>JAYVXK010000605.1:0-1643 GCA_043785265.1 Myxococcales bacterium
CGCCCATGTCGAGCACGAAGATCTCTCCTCCATTGCCCATCGCGCCCGCCTGCAAAATCAACTGACACGCCTCAGGAATCGTCATGAAGTACCGCTTCATGTCGGGATGCGTGACCGACACCGGACCGCCCGCGGCGATCTGCTCTTGAAACAGTGGGATCACACTGCCCGCGCTGCCGAGCACATTGCCGAACCTCACGGTCACGTAATGCGTCTTGCTGCGCTGAGAGAGCGCCTGCACGTAAATCTCCGCCGTGCGTTTGGAGACGCCCATGATCGACGTGGGGTTCACTGCTTTGTCCGTCGAGACCATCACGAACTTCTCGACACCAAACTCGTCAGACAAGTCCGCAACCTTCTTGGTGCCGAACACATTGTTCTTGATGGCCTCGCCCGGGTTCTCCTCCATCATCGGAACATGCTTGTGCGCCGCCGCGTGAAACACCACTTGCGGGCGCTCATCAGAGAAGAGCGTCGACATGCGCTTCGAGTCGCAAATGTCTCCGATGCACGGCAGCACGGCGACATCCGGGAACTCGCGCACCAACCCGCGATGAATGTGAAACAGGTTATTTTCAGCCTGTTCCACGAGCAAAATCTTTCGCGGACCAAAACGCGCGATCTGTCGGCAAAGCTCGGAGCCGATGCTCCCTCCTGCGCCGGTCACCATCACCACGCGTCCGCGAACGAACTCGCTGATCGACTCGGCGTCGAGCTGCACGGCCTCGCGACCCAAGAGATCGTCAATCTTCACGTGCTGCAGTTGACTCACAGTGACGCGACCATCGATCAAGTGGTCCATGCCCGGCAGCGTGCGCACTTCGGCGTTCGCTTTGTTGCACAGCTCCACGATGCGCCGCATCTCTTTGCCGTTGAGCGAAGGGATCGCGATGATGACTTCTTGGATGCCGTTCTGTTCGACGATCTCAGGCACCTTGGCGATGTTGCCGAGCACTGACAGTCCGTGAATGCGCTCGTTGAGCTTCATGCCGTTGTCGTCGACAAAACCGACCGGCTCATACTTGCCCGCGTGCGTGCGCATGATCTCGCGCATGAGCATCTCACCCGCATCGCCTGCTCCCACGATGAGGATCTTCTTTCGTCCTTCCGGCGGAGGCTTGGCGACCTGGACAGCGATCTCTCGAATCGCCCGGATGCTGAAGCGCATGCCGCCGACGATGAAGATGCTGCCTAGAAAGTCCATGATGATGACCGTGCGAGGCAACCCCGCCGGCCCCACGAAGAACACCGCGAGCGCAAAGATCGCCGTGGACACGACAGCGGCCTTCACGAGATCGATGAGATCTCGCGAACTCGAGTACCGCCAGAGACCATGAAACAATCCGAAGCTGAGATGCACCGCTCCGCGAACGGCCAGCAACAAGATGAGCCAGCGCGGGATGTTGTGCAGATAGAGCGACGAGATCGTGAACTCGAATCGCAGCAGAAACGCGCCATAAAACGAGGCGCTCCACATGGCCAAGTGCGCCGCGATGACAAAGACGCGCCGATAGTTCAGAAACAACTTTCGCATCTGTCTGGCTGGTTGGATGCGCGGTCGCAGCTTAGGGTTCATCTCGGGGCGGCGAGAATAGCACGACCGCGTGCTAGAATCGGAACTCGACCCATGGAGCAACGAGGTC
>JAYVXK010000606.1:0-5632 GCA_043785265.1 Myxococcales bacterium
GCGTCTTTCATCATGATAAAGCCGCTGACCACATCGGGCAGTCCACCCGTGAGCGCGACCTGATGAAACACGACGCCCGTGTTGAAGAACAACTCGACCACTTCGTTCGAAGGCGTCGCTGCAGCGCCATCCGCGCGACGCGGTCCCTCGCCACCCAGCGATACCTTGCGCTTGACCATGCGTACTGGCGGCTACGCTACCAGTAGCTAACGCGTCAGCGTCAGCGTTTTTGCGGGATCCGTTTGCGAGGTCGTTGGCGCATGCGCGCCTGGCGCTTCGACGAATGTCACATCCGACGTGGGCGCTGGGCAATCGCCAGCGCATGCGACCGGTGTCGTCGGCGGTGGTGTGGGTGGCGCCTCCTCGTCATCACTTGCGGGTTCTGGTAGCGGCGGCAAGAGCTCAACATCGAAGCCTGGCGGCACTTCGTAGATCTCGGTCGTCGGGGGATAAAAGTCCGTGTTGGACTCTTTTTTCACGCGACCGTCGTCGAAGATCTCCGTGCGCACGCGCTTGATGCGATAGCCGCGAATCCCGTGCTGCTTGACCACCACTTTGTTGCCGGCGAGACGCGGGTCTTCTTCGACCTTGCGCGGATAGGGCACGGTCTTGTCCACCTCGCGCGCGAAACTCACCTTCACCGGTTTGCCCGCGCCGAGCAGTTGAATCTTGAGCTTGTTACCTTCGGGCCGGGCGTGCACCACGATGGGGAACGGATGAATGTTGCGCAGCTTGAGATCGACCGCCGGGTAAACGACGGTGGAGTCCAAACCCATGGGAATGTAGGCGCTTGGTCGTGAATGAGGAAGCCGCTCGATCACGTCGAGTCCGCCAAAAAAAGCCGCCGCGTGCAGCGTGGACGCGACTTGGCATGTGCCGCCACCAACCCCTTCGACCATCTCCCCTTTGAAAATTTCCCAGCTCTTTTGAAACCCATTCTCTTCGTTGCGATCACCCACGACTGCATTGAAGCTCATGACCTCACCTGGTGAGATCACGATGCCGTCGAGTTTGCCCGCCGCGTTGTCGATGTTCTTGCCGCGCCGCGATTGATCTCCCGAACGCGAGAAGTACGTCTCGAACTCACTGAGCACCGAGTGCACGTCCAACGACGCCACATACTCGCGCGACATTCGTGGCGGAAAGCTCGTCGCGGCGATCGTGATGATGGTGGTTTGCGGATCGAGTGACGCCAGATGGATCGCAGCGATCGTTCCCCATGGATCAAGCGAGCGACCGTTTTTCTCGGGGATGACGGATCGATTCTCGAGGTCCATTCGCGCAGACGCAGGCGGCGTATCGAATGCATCTTTGAGCGGCGACAGAAACGCGATCACCGTCTCGGGATCGACCGTGGTCGTCAGAGGCACGACAATCGCCCCATTTTTAGCCAGTTCTACAGCGTCCATTTCGCCGATGACATCGCCCGAATGCCCAAAGCTCTTCGCGATTTCGATCGCGCGCGCTTCATCGACTTTGACACCAAGCTCGCGCAAGGTCGCTCGCCGTGTGGCCGTGGCCTCGCCCTCCACACGCAGCTCCACGGTGCGTCCCAAAATCTTCTCTGCGTGATCATGCACAATCGAGTCGACATCCTCTGCCGTCACGACCTCACCGTCCACGCGCACACCAGGCAGAATCGACGCGTCGGGCAAGCGTGTCTGTTTCTGCCAGACGAGCACACCACTGGCGGCCCCTACGACAGCAAAACAGATAGCGACGCGGGTGAGCAGATGCATGACTTGGATTGTAGAACGCTCAGTCGACATGAATGGTTCCGCGTCGACCGAGCGGACTTACTGAGGGCCGTCTTGGCCTGTGAGCATCTTCCAGAACATCCTGCGGATTTGATGATGCCCTTTCGGGGTTGGATGAATGCAATCGGTGTGAAACCAGTTGTCCCCCGAATGCACGTCGTGTCCAAGAAACGTGTCGTGGAGCGGAGCCATCGTCGCTGCTGGATGCTTGCCGATCGTGGTCTTGATGAGACCGTTCCACGTCACGAACGTATTGTGATCGAGCTTCGCGTCGATCTTGATGAGCCCCGGACAACCCGAGAAATCGCCGTTGTCTCCTGAGGGATCGTAGATGTCTGCTTCGAGGATGTAGACCTGCCCCGGATATTTGTCGGACATCGACTTCAAGAACGCGTCGATGTTGTCCGCCATCGTTTGAGCGTCTTTTTGGCCTTGCGCGGGGTTCACGAGGATGTCGCCCAACGCCGCATGCAAGTCATTTCCGCCGATGGTGACCGTCACCAAGATGGGAGTGGGCAAGCTCGCCGGCACTGTCCCGAGTTGAGTTTGCAAGTTCCCTGTCACGGCTCCGCCCACAGCCTTGGGGATGTACTGCGCGACAGCGAACTGATCTTTGAGAGTCAGTCCCTTCCACGCGGGATAAGCTGTGTCGTCATTTTGATAGAGCAGATCGCGATAATACGGTCCGGTCGCGGGGCCAGCGCCTTTGTCCGAGATCGAATCGCCAAGCACGACATAAGAACCAAACGCTTTCGGAAACGCTGTCGGCGCGGCCGAATCGGTCGAGCTCTCCGCTCCCCCATCCGTCGGATTGGTCGTCGCCACCGGCGCGCTCGAACAAGCAACGAGCGCCCACGCAAAAGCCCCGAAAATTGCTGTACGCATGGGACAAAGATGTATCCGCATCGCGACGTCCGAGCAAGCGCGGTAGTCTCACCCCAGTGAGCGGATACGATCGAAAGAGCGGTGCGGTGTGGGGCATTGCGCTCGCGGTCGCGACCACCGCGTTCGTCGTGTGGCGTCGTTACATCTCGCTGTCGTGGGCCGACTTCGACACGCTCTTGGTCTTCTCGTGGGTGCTGATGGTGTCGCTTGGCGCTTGGCGCGTGAACATCAAACGCGATGTGATGCTCGCTCTCGTTGCCTTCGGAGGTGGCGCGATCATCGAGACGTGGGGCACCCGCTCAGGGCTGTGGACTTATTTCACGCACGAAGAGCCGCCGCTGTTCATTCTTCCCGCGTGGCCTTTCGCTGCGATCGCCACCGAGCGCATCTCGTTCATCGTAGGAAAAGGCGTCAGCAAGTTGCCCTTGAAAGTCACACGATCCATCGAGATCGGCGCCATGTTTGTGTTTTGCATTCTCTTGCTGCGATGGACGCGCGTGGCGTGGAGCAGTCATTGGACATGGCTCGCGTTCGCGTTCGTCGTGCTCATCGTCGCCACGAGCAAGTCTGGTCGGGACGACCTCGCGCGGTTCGTGGCTGGGTCGGTGCTCGGGTACTTGCTCGAGTACTGGGGGACGACGCGGCAATGTTGGACGTACTACGACGGGCTAACCCCGCCGTTGACGAGTGTGTTGTCGCATGGGTTTGCCACGGTTGCGTTCGCGCGGTTTGCCGGGTTCGCCGCGAGCGTCGTGGAGGTCGTGATGACGTCGCGTCGCGTGAGGATGGAGGACGAAGAGACACGCACGACATAAACGAGTGATGGCTTGATTTCACCGAGCACCACCTGTACTGCAGAGCTCGTGCGCCTAGCTCAGTTTGCTCTTCTTGGAATGGCTGCGGCCGCGGTCATTTTTTTCCGAACCGCCTCGACCCACGCCAGCGTTTGCGTCCCTGGACAGCAAGTCTCGTGTGCCTGCCCTGGTGGCACTTCCGGCGCGCAGGTTTGTTCAAGCGATGGTGCGCGTTTCGAAGCGTGCACATGCCAAGCCCCGGCGCCCGCGCCCGCTCCAGCGTCACCCTACGCCCAACCGGGATACGCAGCTTACCCGCCTGGGTATCAACCGGGATATCCTCCTGGTTATAATGGGTATCCGCCGTATCGGCGCCCACAGCCTGGCAAAGGCTTGTTCACCGGCGGGCTCATCATGACAATCTTCGGCGCTGCGACGCTTCCGATTGGAATCGGTCTTGGTGTCGTTGGTGGAAACCACAGCTGCAAAGATTACACGTACACTGGGGCAGGGACCTCATACTCCTCCTCCTCTGGAAAAGACGGTTCGCTGGCATTTTGCGCGGTTGGAGCTGCTCTAGTCATCATCGATGTCGGTCTGATCGGCGGCGGGATCGTGATGATGATCGTGGGTAAGAATCGCGCAGCATCGTCAGAAGTCGAAGGGCAGTGGTGGATGCCACGTCAGTTGGCGGTTTCTTCTCAGGGAATGTCGCTCGGCTGGAAGTTCTGAAACGGGCGGAGCGGTCGGTCGATAGGCGAGTCGAAGTGTGGCGTGAGGCGAAGACGCGTGGCGTCTAGATCCGCATTGTAGAGGTCGCCACAACATCATCCTCGCGGAACGGAAAAACAGCGCCGTTCGTCGACTCGAACGCACGCACGCCCTGCGCAGTCGTGCATTTCATTCGTCCGTCCGATTCGTGCAAGACCGAAAAATGGCGCGAAAAGCGGCAGTTTGTCGCGGCATACCGCTTGCGAAGTGGCAGTTGATGAACTTGCACACGCTAAGCTTCTCCCGCTCCGCGGTGATGGGCGCGATTGTTTTGATCGCTGCCTGTGGTTCGACGAGATCCGCTCCAGCGGGGACGATCACAGGAACGATCTCGTACGACGGCTCTGCAGCTGGTGGCGGAAGGCCGCTCGGTATCGCCGTCTACAAGACGTATCCGCCGAGCGGCATGCCCATCGCGTATCGACTCGTCGCTGACTACCAGTTCCCCTATCGCTACGTGATCGACGGACTCCCGCCGGGCACGTACTACGTCGGCGCGCTGATCGATGTCGATCCTGCCGACACGCGATACGTCGGCATGCTGAATGCGAAGCGCGACCCGCATGGGTACGCAGGCAACGGTCAGCAGGTCGAAGTCGAAGATCTCCACGGCTCTTCCAGTGCGGACATCGTGCTTCAGGATGTTCCGTGACGCGCCTCCAATTGTTGACCATGCCGCGTCTTGGGCGCGGACGTGCAGTCGTTCTGGCGGCGTTCGCCGCGTTCTTCGGCGCGTTCCTTTTGACGTCTACGGCGAGCGCGTTGCCCCGCTTTGCGGAGCGCGAAGGGCTCCCCTGCATCAGCTGCCACATCAACCCATCGGGCGGCGGGATGCGCAACCGGTTTGGTCGGAATGTCTACGCGCCCACGCGGCTACCGATGTTCTCCTTCGCCTCGCCGCTCAATGTGGAGATCGGCGACACGCTCGCGTTCGGCGCAGACTCGCGCACTGCCTACGTCGGTATCAAAACCGGCCCAGGCGCCGGGCCGACGTCAGTGGACACGTCGACGCTCTTCCAGATGCAGGCCGACCTCTACGTTGCTGCGCGACTCTACAGAGGTCCACGAAGCAACGGACTGTCCGTTTATTACAATCAAGGCGCGTGGGGCAGCTTCGAAGCGATGGCCATTTGGCAGCAGGATTTCGGGCGTCCGGATTTCTCCTACTACGTGAAGGTCGGGCGCTTCATGCCCACGTACGGCCTCCGGCTTGAGAACCACAACGTCTACACCCGCCAGGACATTGGCTTCGGGCCACGTGACCGGGATCAGGGCGCCGAGCTTGGGCTTTATCTCGGCCCCTTGCTGTTGCAAGCGTCTCTGCTCAACGGCAATCCGGGAGACCAACTGCTCGACGACAACGCCTCGAAGGCACTCGTTGGCCGCGCCGAGCTGCGACACCGTTTCGGGAAGCTTCACCTGACC
>JAYVXK010000607.1:0-5629 GCA_043785265.1 Myxococcales bacterium
GTCTCTTCTGGTGTTGGCTTGCGATTGCCTGGCGGTCGGCACTTGATGATGTTGCACACGTAGACATCGCTCTCGGGCGACAGTCCCATCGCCGCGATCATTCGATCGAGCAACTGCCCCGCGCGTCCCACGAACGGCACGCCCGACGCGTCTTCGTCCGCGCCAGGCGCTTCACCGATGAAGCACAATTTCGCAGCAGGGTTGCCGCGCGAAAACACCGTCTTCGTTCGGGTCGGTGCGAGCTCACACTTGGTGCAAGTCGCCACTTCAGCTTGCAGCACAGCGAGTGATCGCAGCGTCGTCGCAGTTGTCGGCACACTGGGGGCCGTTGTCCGTTGCGGTGCGCTCGATTGCGTGGACCCAGCGGGAACCCTGACCGCAGCTGATTTCGAGCCTGCCGGAGGGATCCCAGTCGCCCCTGAGTCTTGCTGAATCTCCAGATACGCGCGCAGCGAAGCCGCCACACTCGCCAGTTCGCTCCTCAACTCATCCGACATGCAGCACAGGCGCTACGACGTCTTGCAGGAGATGACAACCCCAACGAAACAAAGATGTGGCGCGGTGATTTGTCCGACTTACCTTGAGAACATGGCCCGACCCTTTGCTCGACAGAAGCTCGGATACTTTGGTTCGTTCGTTCGCTTCTTCAAGGACAAGGACGCATCGCTCCTCGGCAAGCTCTTCGTGCTTGCCACGCTTGGCTACGTCGTCTGGCCCATCGACCTCATCCCAGACTTCGCGCCCGTGATTGGCTGGCTCGACGACCTCGGCATGGCAACAGTCGCCATGGTGTACCTGACGCGCGTCTCGGCCAAATACCGATTGGCGCCGCAAGCCGAGCAGCTCGCCCTTCCCGTAGTCGAAGCTCCAACCCTCGGCACCTGGCCGCAAGGCGACGCGTACGCGCCCGCACGCAAACAGCGCTAACTACTTCAGCGCGGCTTCGATGTCTGCCATGAGCGTCGGATCGTCTGGAGTGACGGTCGTGTCGTAGCGCTTGAGCATGACGCCAGTGCGGCTCAAGAGGAACTTGTTGAAGTTCCACGTGATGTCCCCCGAGCCACCCGGCTGTGCTTTGAGCCACGTGTAAATCGGATTCTCGGTGGGTGCGTTCACGTTGCTCTTGGTGAACATCGGGAATGTGATGCCGTACTCGGTCGTGCAAAACGTACTGATGTCTTTGTCCGTGCCTGGCTCTTGTCCGCCGAACTGATTGCACGGAAAGCCGAGCACCACGAAGCCTTGCGAGATGTACTTTTGGTAGAGCGCTTCGAGCGGTTTGTATTGCGGCGTGTAACCGCACTTGCTCGCGACATTGACGACGAGCGAGACCTTGCCTCTGAACTCGCACATCGAGACTTGTCGCGTTTGGCCAAGGTCCATGGACGAGAGCGCATAGAAGCTGTTCGCGGCAGCGGCTGGATTGCAGGTGAACGACGAGTCTGCGACGGAAGTGTCGCCAGGATTGGCGAGATCCCCAGCGTCCTTTTTAGAGGGCACTGAAGCGTCTTCCGCTGGAGTCGTGTCCGGGAGGACAACAGGCGCTGTGCTGGTGCAGGCAGTCGCCGCGCACGCAATCATGAAGAACAACGTCGTTCGCATCACTGCACCTCTTGAATGAACCTTAGTAGAGCACGTTACTTTCCGACGAGGAAACGCAGGACGAAGTCGATGACCTTGCCGTACGGCGGACGCAGCAATCCCGTGCTGTTCATACGCGCTTGGTAGAACACCGGTTTCTTTTTGGTGAACGTGTCGAAGCCTTCTTTGCCGTGATAGTGGCCCATGCCGCTCGCTCCGACGCCGCCAAAAGGCAGGTCGTCTTGTGCGAAATGAAACATGGTCTCGTTCACCGACACGCCGCCTGACACGGTGCGATCGAGCACGCGCGCGATGTCGTTGTCGTCATAACCGAAGTAGTAGAGCGCGAGCGGACGCGGGTGGTCGTTGATGTAGTCGATCACGTCGTCGAGCTTGTCGTACGGCTTGATCGGCAAGACGGGTCCAAAGATTTCTTCGGTCATCACGGCGAGGTCGTCCGGCGGATCGATCACCAGAGTCGGAGCCATCTTGCGTGTGCCCTCGAAGTCTTCTTTGGCGGGATTGCACGTCGCGACTTTGACACCCTTCTCTTCTGCCTCCGAGACGAGTTTTTGCAGACGCGCGTGATGTCGATCGTTGATGACGCTCGAGTAGTCAGGATTGTCTTTGAGGGTGGGATACATCTTCGCGAAGGCCGCTTTGCAGTCGTCGACGAACGCACTCATCTTGGCTTTGGGGACGAACACGTAGTCGGGCGCGATGCACGTTTGGCCTGAATTAAAGGCCTTTCCGTGCATGATGCGCGTGGCCGCAACATCGACCGGAAAGTCGGGCCCGATGATCGTTGGGCTCTTTCCACCGAGCTCCAGAGTGACCGGCACGAGGTTTTCTGCGGCGGCATGCATGACGACTTTGCCGACTCGCGTGGAGCCCGTGAAGAGCAAGTGATCGAACGCGAGCTTCGAGAACGCTTCGCCCTCTTCAGTACCGCCGACGATGACACTCACTTCGTCATTGGCGAACACGCTCTCGACGGCCTTCGCCATCACCTTGCTCGTCTCTGGAGTGAACTCGCTTGGCTTGATCATCACGCGATTGCCCGCAGCGAGCGCAGCAGCGACCGGCGAGAGGGCAAGCTGCATCGGGTAGTTCCACGGCGAGATGATGCCGATGACACCAAGCGCTTGGTGGATGACCTCTGCGCGTGCGGGTGCGAAGAGCCAGCTCACGGGACGCGACTCTGGTTCCATCCACTCGTGCAGATGCTCGCGACAATGTTGGATCGCCGCCACGGTCATGAAAATTTCAGCGACCAATGTCTCGTGTCGCGAGCGATGGCCGAAGTCCGCGCTGATGGCCTTGATGAAGTCTTCCTTGTGCGCGAGCACGGCCTTCTCGAGTTTGTCGAGCCACTCGACGCGCTTGTCGTAAGAGGCCGAACCCTTACGATTGGCTGCTTTCATGGCCGCGAGCGTGCCTGCCATGTCGAGCTTGGCTTTGGGCTTGTCGGCTTTGTCTGCCTTGTCTGCCTTGCCGTTTTTCTTTTCGGTCTTGGGTGATTCAACAGATGTCGCCATGCTCGCCTTTCGGGGCGTATCTCGCCTCTTCGAGTTCCGACAATAGCACCCTAGGGGTGTCAGTCACTCATGACGGTGACGATCAAGGTGCGCGCATGCGGAGCGCTGAATCGTGGTCACTTCAGCGACTCGAGGAATTTGCCGATGCCGTCGATCACCTGTCCGGGGATCTCGTGCCCACCGCGAAACGAAGTGAACGCCACATCGAGGCCAGCGGTCTTCATCTCGTCGCGCAGACGTTCGGCGATCGCGAACGGCAAGATCGGATCGAGCGTGCCGTGACTTTGCACCACGCGCAGACCTTTGCGTGCCGACATGAGAGGCAGCCATTCTTTCTCGGCGAGCAGCGTTCCGCTCATCAGGATCACTCCTGCGAGTTTGCGACTGGTGCGAAGCGCGACATCCATCGACAACATCGCGCCTTGCGAGAAGCCTCCGATGACGAGCCACGAGGGTTTCATGGTCGCCTCGATCGCCGTCAAAAATAGGTCGATTTGCGATCGCGCTTCTGTGAGCCCTTCTGGCACTTGAGCAGTCAAGTCTCTCACTTCGCCGCGCGCCATGGCGTTTTGCATGCGCTCCATGTCGATCATCCACCACGCGCGCGCGTCCATTCCAGGGAAGGGCAACACGAGCGGCGCGGCTGGGAAGACGAAGCGTGTGCCTTTGGGCGCAGCGAGCACGCGAGAGAGCGAAACGAGATCTTCTCCAGGCGCGCCGAAGCCATACAACAAGACGACGACCGGCCCCTCGCCACCGCCGTCGCGATCCGTACCGCCCGCGACCACCGCATCGAGCCCAGCCAAAGACATGCGTTTCATGACGCACTCCCGTCGGTCGTTGCGCTCATGTCATCAGCTCTTGTGGTCGACCGAGGTCGACCGCTCGACGTTGGATGTTCATAGGGAATCTCTTAGCGCAGAATAAAGCGAAACGGCCGTGATGCGCGAAGCACCACGACCGTCTTGATGAGAGCGAAAGAGTTCTCGCTCAGTTCGGGGGCGGCGGATCCGGTGGCTTCGTGTCGTCACCGACGCATGAGGAGAGATCGAAGAAGAGGTATTCGAGCGCGGCCTCTTGCTGAGTGAGAATGTCCGTGCCGCTGGTGCACTCGCCGGGGAACATGCCGCCGCTGCCGCTCGAGACGTGCAAGTCGGAGAAGACCGCGCGGCCGCATTGCTTGTCGACCGCGAGCTTGACCGGCGCGTTGAACGACAAGTACGCGGTGCCGTAATTCGGCCCGGTTTTGTCGCCGTAGTAGATCCAACGCGTCGTGGGTTTGATGACCTTGTTCACGTCGTTGTTCGAGTACGTGAGATTGATCTGGCCGGGAGGCGGGGGTGTCCCGTTCGGGTCGATCTTCTTGCTGGTGATGTTCTGGACCCACTTGTCGAACGCAGCGCCTTTGGGGAAGCTCGTGTCGATGTACCAAGGCGCGCTCGGGAAGGTGCTGCCACCCAAGAGCCACTCGGCCGTGCCTTGCCACTCGCTGCCGGGGGGACCGGGCTGCGCGAACCAGTTGTAGTGGTAGTGCGTGCCGAAGAAGCGACCGCCGCCGTCGACGTATGCCTTGATCGACGCTTGTGAGCCAAGACGATCGTCAGGTCCGCATTCGCACGAGTTCATCACGATGTCGTACTTGCCGAGTTCGGTCTTGTTGTTCCACAGCGTGGTGTACGCGTCGGTCGAGTAGCTGGCCGTGCCGCCGCCGTGACCCGTGAAGAGATGGACGCGACCGTTGGCTTTGGTGAACTCCGTGTCGTCGATGCCGATCTTGCGAACGAGGCACTCGAGCGAGTCGCAACTGCCGCCCGACATCGCGATCTTCGGGATGTTGTCGAACTTGCTCCCTTCTCCCTGCTTTTTGGGCAAACGCGTGATCGTCTCGATCTTGTAGCCACTGTTTTTGGGATCGGCGATGCGGTTGCCGACGGGGTTGTCGGTGCACTGCTGCACTTGCGGGATGGTGATGACTTTTCGGAACTTGCCGAGCTGCATGACGAGCGGCACGTTTGCTCCAACTGGCACGTCGCTCAACGTGAAGTGACCTTGCGGATCCGTCTGCACACCGACGATGGGCGATCCGGTCGCAGGCGCCTGACATGACGTGCACACAGGGCCCGTTGGGATGTCTTGGAGGTCGGAGTTGGGGACGTACACGTAAACGTTGTAGAGCGGGTTGCGTCCTGCAGGATCGTAGACGGTGCCACTAATCGTGGTGTGATTGCCGTTGTTGCAATTGACCACGTTGCACTTGATGCCGCTGCATGGCGGCGATGCATCTGCGTTGCCGTCTTGGCCACCGAGGGGATCGTACTCGTCGAGACCGCCATCGTCGGCAGGTGCCGAGTCGGTGTCGATGCAGAACGTTTTGTCGCTACCGCAGACGCCCGGGTTCGACCCGCACCCTGGAGCCACCCAAATGAGTGCTCCACCCGCGACCGCACCGAGAACCAAGCAAGAATGGAAAGAGCGCATACCGCCTCCTGGAAACTGGAGCTTGACCGCAA
>JAYVXK010000608.1:0-5628 GCA_043785265.1 Myxococcales bacterium
CGACTGCGCAAAGTCGAAGAAGGCGAGGCCGATGCGATCGTGCTTGCGCGCGCGGGCCTCGTACGACTTGGTCTCGAAGATCGTGCAACCGAAGTCCTCGAGCCAGAGTTTTCTCTGCCTGCGGTCGGGCAAGGCGCACTCGGGATCGAGACGAAGACGGCCGCGACCGAAATCATCGCGTTGCTGGCAGCGCTCCATGATCTGGAGACTGCGACGTGCGTGGCTGCCGAGCGCGCAGTCCTTGGCGCTCTCGAGGGCGATTGCAAAACGCCCATTGCAGCGTTCTGCCAGAAAGATGGGGGTTTCATGCGTCTGCGCGCCTTCATCGCAGAGCCCGATGGGTCGAATCCGCGTGCGCGTGATCTGCGAGTGAGTTGGCCCGGCAGTGAGGCCGAAGCGCGTGCGCTTGGGGATGCGATCGGCCGAGAGCTCAAGTAGGACTGACGGATGCACGTGCACTTCATTGGCGTGAGCGGGACCGGCATGGGAGCGCTCGCGATGTTGTTTCGCGAGAAGGGCGCGCGGGTGACAGGCAGTGATGTCGCGTTCGATCCTCCGATCGGACCTGCCCTGCTCGCGGCAGGTATCGAGTGCATGCAGGGTTATCTCGCGACCCATTTGCAACCTGCGCCGGACTTGGTCGTGGTCGGCAATGCGATTCGGAGAGAAAACCCCGAAGCGAGCGCGGCGGCTACAAACAGCCTAAATTGTGCGTCCATGTCGAGCGCCCTCCGCCAGCACTTCTTGTCGGGACGACGGCCAGTGGTGGTGAGCGGCACCCATGGGAAGACCACCACGAGCGCCATGTGCGCGTGGTTGCTCGCGTGTGCAGAACTCGAACCGGGTTATTTCATTGGAGGGTTGCCGAAGAACTTCCCGTCGGGCGCAGCGATTGGTCGCGCGGCGCGATCGCTGTCGCGTGCGCCTGCGCCGTTCGTCGTCGAGGGAGACGAATACGACGCGGTCTATTGGAACAAGAAACCGAAGTTGATGGACTACCTCGGCGTGAGCGAGGACGACGTGGCGATCCTCACGAGCATCGAGCACGACCACATCGACGTCTACCCAACCGAGCGCGCGTACGAACAGGCGTTCCGCGAGTCACTGTCGAAGTTACCCGAGAAGGGGCGCCTATTCGTCGATGCGAGCCAACCGCGCGCAGTCACGATCGCCCGAGAATCATGCCGCGCTGCGATCTCTCACTACGCGCTCGATGGCGATCGCACCTCAGACGTCACTGCCGAATGGCTCGCGGCGGTTGGACCGATCGATGATCTCGGACGACAAACTTTCGATGTGTTCGTGGGCGGCGCGTCGTGTGGTCGGTTCGCGATGAAGAGCCCTGGTGCGCACAATGTTCGCAATGCGCTCGCGACGATCGCGATGGGTGCAGAGTGCTTCGGTGTCTCGATGCCAAAAGCGCGCGCCGCGATGGCGACATTCGAGGGCGTGCGGCGGCGACAAGACTTGATTGGCGAACCCGACGGTGTGCGCGTCTACGACGACTTCGCGCATCACCCCACCGCGGTGGACGAGACTCTTCGTGCGCTCAAGAGCAAGCACCCGCACGGCAAACTCTTCGCGGTGTTCGAGCCGCGAAGCGCGACCGCGTGTCGCAACTTGCACCAAGACGCCTATGTTCGCGCGTTCGGAAGCGCGGATCGCGTGCTGCTCGCGCCACTCGGCCGACAAAACATTCCTGAGTCCGAACGGCTCGACACCACACGGTTGGCGAGCGATCTAGGCAAACACAAGGCGCTTGCTGCCGCGAGTGTGGACGAGATTCTCGAGGTCTTGGTCCGTGATGCGCGTCGCGGAGACTCGATCGCGCTGCTGTCGAACGGGGCGTTTGCGGGCCTGCACGCGCGGTTGATCGACGCTCTCGCCAAGAGGTGAACGCGACGCGAGGATCATCAGTACGCTGGGGGATATCCGCCACCGCCGTAAGGTGGCGCGTATCCAGGGGGAGGATATCCCGGTGGAGGACCATAGCCTCCCATCGGACCGCCCATGGGTGGCGCAGGATAACCACCTTGTTGTTGCTGCTGCCCTCCGCCTTGGGCGAGAGCCGTGAGCATCTCGGTGCGCGCGCTGTCCGCCATGAACATGAAGATGAGCCACGTGAACGGCGAAATGAGAAAGTTCAGATACGGGATCAGCTGAAACACGCACGCCATGATCGCAGCGCCTCGCGGCGCGCGACGATACGAGCCGACGGACATGAAGCCGTAATCAATCGCGTCGCAGAGACCGACATTCGCGACGAAGATCCAATACAAATTGTAGAGCGGAACGAACAAGAAGCCGACGGCCGAGCCTGGTGACATCGGACGACTCTTGGTGAATCGCATCTCGTAGGGAATGGAGTCCCACGAGACATAGACCCAGATCACCCCAAAAATGATGCGGATGAGCCACATGCTGGCGCCAAACGCGATGAGCCCGCCACCCAGTGCAGAGAGGCTGTCGTCTCCGGGATCGCCGCTCTCGTAGTCAGGTGCGGCCAAGGACGCGATGCCCATCCCTGCGACGATGAGCACTCCCATCAACACGAGGCACCCGAGATAGGCCCACTTCACCCAGTTGCCTGCTCCCGGGCGCGCGACGACGCTCGGCATGCCCATCCCCATGCCCATGGGTGCTGGCGCGGCGTAAGGGTTGTTGCCCCACTGAGGTTGTTGAGGAGGAGCGCCGTATCCGTAGCCAGGGGGAGGTTGTCCGTACATGGGGCGCTCAGTGTACGAGAATTTCGTCCTGGTGCTTCCCTTGTTCGCGCGAGGTCGTTCTGTCCGGCGCGCTCAGCGCGCATGCCCATTTTTTAGGGCTCAATCCGATCGCAACTACGGACCCAGTGTGGCGAGCAGCGAGTTCAGGATCTCGGCTTGCTCGGCGATGGCATGATCGCCGGTGTCGCGCGCAAGCAACGTCATCGACTGCGCATGCATGCGTGCGATGACACGAATGCCGCCGGCACGTCGAACGTCTTCTCCGACGAACGCAGCGTCCAAGCGTTTGAGAGTCGCCAGTGCAGACGCGTACGCGATCACATCTCCGTTGCGAGAGTTTGCGATGCGTTCGATGTCGTCGTCGTAGGTGCATGGCATCTCGGCATAGAACTCTCGCTGTACGCCGGTTGTAGCGTCCGTTGCGTGCGCGGTGACTTCGAATGTGAATGTGTGCCCCGGCAGATACGGCGGCACCGTGACGCGAAGCACTTCGGTGCGGGCTTCGCCAGCGCGCACGTCGCCAAGCCAAAGATCACCAGAGTTCGGATGCCAAACGACACCACCACCCGACGACTCGAGGACGTGCGAAGGCGCGGGATTTCCGGCAAACGAGATGCGAGTTTCGTTGAAGGTGACGATGCCCGCAGCGACGATGGCCTCACGCACCATCGCCACGCGCGCTTGCACACTGTCAGCCGATCGCGCGACGCCTCCTGAGGTTGCAATCGATGCAACATACATGGGGTCCACGCCCATGTCGGAGGGTACTGCGCTGACGATCACGCCAGAGTCGCCAAGTGCACCGACCGCGCGCATCGTCGAGTCACTGAGTGCGCCGCGACCATCTGTGAGAATCAGTACCCGTCGCGTGCCTAGTGTGCCGAGCATGGATTGCGCGTTGGAGAGCGCGCCCACCAAATCACGTTGCGTGTGCGAACCCTCTCGCTCACGCCGCTCGATCGCAGCGCTCGCGAGAGACTTGTGGTTACCGGGGAGCATCGGCACCACGGTCTTTGCGCCTGTGGCGTCGACGACACCGAAGTGATCAAACGCACCAAGTTGCGCGAGCGCTTGATCACCCAAGAGGAGAGTGTCGCGACCCGTCCCGTCGATCACGATCACGATGCGCTCGCCTTGGCGCGCGGTGCCGTCTGCCGCTGGAGCGATGATGTCGACACGCACCAACACTTCGCCTCCCCAGGAGGGAACGCGCGTGTCACTCGATCGAAGGGCGAACGCGAGGCCGTTTGTCGCGACCACAGTTGGGCGACTCGTCTCGCTGAAGCGCCCACTGCGGGGCAAAATGAACCCTACCGGAGCGCGCCACGGTTCGCTGGTCGCGTGTCGGACAATTCGCGACGGGATGTCGTCTCGATCGCGAAACTCGATCCCATTGTCGGTGACGATGGTCGCCCCATGCGCACCTTGCTCGGGAAAAACGACCGTTCCATCGCGTGCGATGTAAGGGACCTCGCACGCGCATGTCAGCACGAGGGGCAACAAGGCCCAAGCTGCGCGGCGGAAGGGCGACATACAACAGTCTACGCTTGCAGGTGCCGCTCCATGCCTATGCGGCCAGGCAGCGTGCACACATCACCTCAGGCCAACTCTTTCAGTGCCTCTTCGCAATCGTCAGCGACCAGCCGATGCCCATTGGCGCGCGCGAGATCTCGCAGCGCTTCGAATTCTTTCTTTGCCTTGTCGACCTCGCCCGGACGCTTTTGCATCAGCAGCGCGAGAAAGTGTCGACCGCTGATCACGTCCCACATGAATTCGTTCGCCTCTGCATAGCGAACGCCCATGGCGAGCTGTTTTTCGGCCTCTGGATCGCCTTTGAGTCCAGCGAGATAGGCGAGCAACATGCGGTTGTGACTCGAGAGACGCTCGAAGCCATATTCGTCGCACAACGCGAGCGACTGCTGAAGCGCACCGAACGCGCGCGCGAGATCGTCGAGTCGAATCAGCACGTCGCCAACATTGTGGAGATTCACGGCGACCTCGTAGGTGAGGCCTACGGCACGAGCCATGTCGACGGCCTTTTCGCTCTCGACGGCCGCCAGCTTGAAATCGCGCGTGAAGTAATAAACGAGACCGCGAAGCTTCTGGCGTTCGCACTGAGCCGCAGTGTCCTCGGGGAGAAGTTGCTCGGCGCGTTCGAGTGCGTTCATCGCCGCCGCGCGATCACCTACGGCTGCGTGCGCTTGCGCGAGGTTGATGAGGATCTTGTGCTCTTCTTGTTTGTCGCCTTCTTTGGTGGCGAGACTCTGCATGCGTTTGAGCAGCTCGAGAGAGTGCGCGAAGTCACCGCGCCGGCCTGCCATCTCTGCACCCGACACGAGCACGAGCTTCATCATGTCGTCATTGCCGGCGGCTATTTTCTCGGCCTCGGCGAGCTGCGGCACAGCGGCGTCGAACTTGTGGAGCGCCACAAAAATGCGACATGAGTTCACGCGCGCACGAACGCGGGTGGGGACGTCCGACGAGCCGTCGAGCCGCGTGATGATGCGCTCGCACATTTGCGCGGCCTCGGGCGCTGCGCGGACGAGACGGACTGCGCTGGCGAGATCGTCAAGCCAATGCGCAAGCTCGGCCGGGGTGCGTCGGCTCGTGTCGCAGAGTTCGATCGCGCGCGAATAGTCACGCACGGCGGCTTCGAGTTGCCTCGCGTCGAGTCGATGCTCACCGCTCTTGGCGAAGTACGTCGCCGCGCGCTCGCGATCGCCCGACTCGTAGAAGTGAGTCGCGATGCGCGACGCTTGCTCCCACGCACGCTCGCCCAAAACCTGCTCGAGCGCCGTGCCTGCCGCTGCGTGCAACTCGCGCGTCGCCTCACTCGGGAGGGCATCGACCACGACTTCGCGCACGATGGGCGACGTGAAGCGCATCTCGGACGGGGCCGTTC
>JAYVXK010000609.1:0-1639 GCA_043785265.1 Myxococcales bacterium
CGTGGCTCACGAATTCGAAATTCCGCTCTCTGAGATCGATGCAGGCGGCAAGGACTATCACCTGGTCCTGCGCGCGGCGTGGATCCGATCCGTTCTCGAAGACGCGGACGCGACCACCAATGGCACGGACGGCGTTCTCGACGTTCGCATCAGCAAGAGCGACAACGACGTCGCCGTCCAGGGCCGCGTCCAAGCGCAACTCGAAGCGGTGTGCGGCCGGTGCTTGCAACCTGCCTATGTGTCGATCGATCAGAAGGTCGCCGCGCTCTTCGTACCAAAATCGTCGATGAAGACGCCTGCCGACAAAGACTACGAGTTTCAGCCCGAAGAGGCCGATGTGCTCACGTATGTGGGCGAATTGCTGGTCCTCGACGACCTCGTCCGTGATGAACTTTTGCTAGAGATTCCCATGATCCCCTTGTGCTCCGAGGATTGCCCCGGTATAGCCGCCCCTCCGATTTCCGAGGAGAGTTCGACCCCGTTGGTCGATCCTCGCCTCGCCCCTCTGTTGTCGTTCAAACCTTCGAAGAAGCAGGAGTAGCCGTGGCCGTCCCGAAAAGGCGAACTAGTCGCAGCAAGCGCAACATGCGCCGCGCCAACCACGACAAAGTCATCGCACCGCAGCTCATTGCTTGCGCCAATTGCGGTGAACCGAGCGTCCCACACCGAGCGTGCGCGGCGTGTGGTCACTACAAAGGCAAGGCCGTCAAGGCCGGCCGCACCACCAAGGAATGAGCGCAGGCGCACGCCGCTACTAACGTGCGGGCGTAGCGATGGGCTGTGCGAATGCTGATTCAACCCAAAAGTCGCATCCTCGGGACTGGGCACTTTTTGCCCTCGGTCGTCCGCTCGAATGCTGACATCGAGCGGCTGGTCGAGACCAGCGACACTTGGATTCGCGAGCGCACAGGCATTCGCGAGCGACGCATTGCTCCAGAGGGCATGGTCACCAGCGACATGGCAGCTGGCGCTGCGATCCAGGCGCTCGAAGCTTCTGGCACCAAAGCCTCGGAGCTCGACATGATCATCGTCGGGACGATCACGCCCGACATGCCCATGCCTGCGACTGCAGCCATCGTTCAGCGCAAGATCGGCGCGCGCAACGTTCCTTCGTTCGACATCACAGCGGCGTGCGCGGGGTTCGTTTTTGGTCTCTCGGTCGCAGACGCGTTCATCCGCGCAGGCAGCATGAAGCGCGTGCTGCTGGTCGGCGTCGAGTTACTCAGTCGCGTCGTCAATTGGACGGACCGCACGACCTGCGTGCTGTTTGGCGACGGCGCAGGTGCGGTCGTTCTTGGACCGAGCGACGATGATCGCGGCATCCTCACGACCAACACGCACACGGACGGCAATCTCGCCGAGTCTCTCTTGATTCGCGCGGGCGGCAGTCAGATGGCCGTCACTCCCGAGACGCACGAGGCCCACCAAGACAAGATCTTCATGAAGGGGCCGGAGATCTTCCGGGCCGCCGTGAAAAACTTGTATTCTGCAAGTCAGGCCGCAGTCGATGCGGCCGGCATGACCAACGATCAAGTCGACTGGGTCGTGCCTCACCAAGCCAACCTTCGCATCATCGATCAGGTCACCGATCGCGCGAAGTATCCAAAAGAAAAAGTGCTCTCCAACATCGAACGGGTGG
>JAYVXK010000610.1:0-5609 GCA_043785265.1 Myxococcales bacterium
CCGTCGATGCGAAACGGCATGAACTTCTCGGCGCCGCGCTCTACGAACTTGAAGACGGCGTCGCCAATGCGCAGCTCGTCCGCGTGCTCGAGGAGTTGCTCTGTCACGAACTCGCCGCGGACCATCGTCCCGTTTCGACTGCCGAGATCGTGGACGACCCAGCCGGCGCCGTCCGCGACGATGCGCGCGTGCTGACGGCTCACCGCTTGCTCGGGAATGCAAATGGACGTCGCGGGATCACGTCCCATCACGATCTCACTCGTGAAGAACGGATACGCCGGTTGCAGTCCCTCGAAGTTCTGCGCGTAGAGCAACACCAAGCCCGGACGCGAGTCAGCGTCAGGGTCTGCGCTCGTCGCGAGGGCGGCGTCCTCGAAACTCGACGACGTTCCAGTTCTGAATCGAGAGTGGTTGCTCACGTCGGCTGACCCAAAACTATCACGGCACAGCATAGCGCGAGATGTCTACGTGCGTGCGAGTGCAGACTTCCTCCAGCGCGCGATCAGCCTTGAAAATGAGCTCTTCGCGCGATCCGGAGTTGTCGATGACCACATCGGCTACGGCGATCTTGGCCGCGAGCGCATGCTGAGCACGAATGCGCGCCAGGACGTCCGCGCGTGTGGATCCATCGCGGGTCATCGCGCGTGCGACTTGCGCGTCCTCGGATGCGGCCACCACGACGAGCGGTCGAAACGCATCGACGAGACCGTTCTCGACGAGCAGCGCGGCCTCATACGCGACGAGTGGCTCGCCTGCTTCTGCGTATCGCTGGGTGCGCTTGGCGCCAGCGGCCGCAACCAACGGATGAACGATGGCGTTCAACGTCTTTCGTTTGGCATCGTCCGCAAACACGATCGCAGCGAGCTTGGAGCGATCGAGTAATCCGTCGCTGGTCAAGATGTTGGCACCAAACGCACGGACGAGCGCCTCGAGGCCGGCCTGGCCTTTTGCAACGACCTCACGAGCGAGTTCGTCTGCGTCGACGATCGGAACTCCACGTTGCCGAAATCTCTCCGCGACCGCGCTCTTGCCAGACGCGATGCCGCCAGTGAGACCAAAGATGTGCACGTCTGCGATGGTAGGCGCGCGAGACCACGCTGGGCAATCGACGCATGCTAGAACGGTGGCGATGGCTCTGCGTGGACGCGCGAAACCAGCAAAAATAAGCCGCCGCGCGGTGCTGGGTACCATGGGTGGCGCGCTCGTCGCGATCGGCTCGGTCGTCGCCGTGGTGCGCACGCGTGGCTACGACATTTCCCAAGAGCGCCGCGTGAAGTTGTCAGTGCTCGCGCCTTGGCAGTTGATCGTCGTCGAGGCCGTCGCTCGTCGGATCGCCGCGCCCGATGATCCCAACGACCCAACGATACCCACTACGGACGCGGTCGATGTCGGCGGCTTCGTCGACGGCTATTGCGCTGGCATGCACCCAGTGATGCGTCGCGATCTTCTGCGTCTGCTTGGCTTCATCGAACACGTCGCGCCGCTCGGCATTCGCAAGACGTCACGTTTCACGAAGTTGACCGAGACCGATCAAGACCAAGTGCTGGCGTGGATGGAGTCCAACGATCAAGGTCTTTTGCGCGGCGCGTTTGCTGGCATCAAGTCACTGGTCTTCATGGGTTACTACCGTGATCCGCGAACGTGGAAGGTGATGGGCTATGCCGGACCGTTCGTGAAGAGACCGCAAGGAGGCTGGCTGTGAGCGGACGCGGCAGCATCGTCAAAGGCCGTGATTTACGGGCGAACGTGCGTCTCGACGTGGACGCAGTGGTCATCGGAACGGGCGCAGGTGGATCGATCGCATTGCGCGAATTGGCACGCGCGGGCCTCGACGTGGTCGGCCTCGAAGAGGGCGGTCATCACACGTCTTTGGACTTCACGCAGCGCGAAGACGAGATGCTGCCCATGCTGTTTCAAGATGGTGGCGGTCGCACGACCAAAGATCTCGCGATTCGTATTCTTCAGGGTCGTGGTGTGGGCGGCAGCACCGTGCACAACACCAATCTGTGCAAACGCACGCCGGACGCCATCCTCGAACTCTGGCGGCAACGCTATGGCGTCTCCGGTTGCTCGCCGACGGACATGCTCGCGTCGTTCGAACAAATCGAAAGAGATCTCTCCGTCTCCGAGATCCCAGCGGCGCTCCGCAATCCAAACAACGACGCATTGCGCGCAGGAGCAGCGGCGCTTGGTTGGCGAGCGGGACCTCTCAAACACAATCGCGTGGGATGTCAGACGAGCGGGTTTTGCGAGTTGGGGTGCGCCTACGACGCAAAGCAGAACGCTCTCAAGGTGGTCGTGCCGCAAGCAGTAGAGGCGGGCGCGACGGTCTACGCGAATGTCGAAGTGGTGCGTGTGTTGTACAAACAAGGCCAGGTTACAGGCGTTTCCGCGATCGCGCGCGCAGACAATGGTGATCCGGTCGCATGGCTCGACGTTCGCGCGAAGGTCGTCGTGCTCGCCGCGAGCGCAGTCGGCTCCGCGACTCTGGCCATCAAGAGCGGCATCACCGATCCTTACGATCAACTCGGAAAAAAGCTGCGGATTCATCCCGGCGCAGTCGTGGCGGGCAGATTCGATCGGGTGATGAACAGTCACTACGGCATCCCGCAATCGTACGAGTGCACAGAGCATCTCGAGTTCGACGAAGGCTCCGACAAGCGCGTGTGGATCGTCCCCGCGTTCGCCCATCCGATCGGCACTGCGTCGACGTTGCCTGGTTTTGGCGCAGCTCACATGAGAGCCATGCGTTCGTATGGGCAGCTCGCAGTTCTGACTGCGATGGTTCACGACGAGACGGAAGGCCGCGTCGAAGTCGGCGAAGGAGAGCGACCGCAGATCACTTACGACATGAGCGAATCGGATCGCCGCCAACTCGCCAAAGGTCTTGTTGCGTGCGCGAGGCTGCTTTTTGCGGCCGGCGCGGCAGAAGTCACGATCCCAGCGATTCCACCGGTCACGCTCAAGAGTGCCACCGAGCTCGACTCACTCTCGACAGACTTCGTGCGTCCGCATGGAGTGCCCATCACCGCGGTCCATCCGATGGGCACGATGCGCATGGGCGATGATCCCAAGACGAGTGTCGTCTCCTCTCAGGGTGAGCATCATTTCGTTCGCGGCCTCTTCGTCATCGACGGCTCGCTCTTTCCGACGAGTCTCGGCGGCCCGCCGCAGATCAGCATTTATTCATTCGCGCACCACCTGTCGCCGCATGTGATCGATCGCGCAAAAGCGTAAGGGACGGGAACGGGGACGGGGACGGGAGCGGGGACGGGGACGGGAGCGGGGACGGGGGACGGCGTGCGGGGACGGCGTGCGGAGGTAACAAAAAAAAGAAGGCCTCGCTTTTTTCGAGCGAGGCCTTCGATCCACGAAAGTGGCTGAAAATCAGCCGCCGGTCGAGGTGTCCGCCACGGCCGAGTCCGGCGCGCCAGCATCGTCTGCTACGCACGGGTCGGGGCTGGGGCCGGCTTTGGGGGCGACCTTGGTGGGGTTGGCGACCTGCTTGCTGCTGAAGCCGATGCCGATCGAGATGCCGTTGCAGGGAGTGCCTGCGACGTTCGTTCCGTCCTTCAAGATGTCGGACGTTTGACGAATCTGATTCGCGATGCCTTCGAATGCGCTGCCTTGGCAGAGCGACTTCGAGAGGCGACCAGCGACCTTCTTGAGGCCTTCGATGAGAGCCTCGGTGTCGATGACGCCGGCGATGACGCCGTTGTCGCCCGTGTCAGCAGCCGTGTGCTGGAAGGTGATCGTGGCTTGGTTGACGGCGAGATCGAGCGAGACGCCGCCGATGCCGAGGCTGAGTGTGATCGACGCAGGCGAACCAGCAACCCAGGTGCCGCCGACGACATACGCGTCGCCGAACTTGATCTTGGATCCGCCAGCGACTGTGGTGCCGTCGACGAGAAGCTCGGGGCGAACCGGCCAATCGGTTGTCAGTCCGAACGTCGGCGCAGTGTTGCCCACGGGATCGAAAACGCCGCCCGCGAAGAGCTGACCCTTGAGACCCGTTGCGGTTTGCTTGGTGTCTGCTGCTGCAAGGCCCGTCACGTTGAACATGAGGGTAAAGCCGCCCTTTTTGACCGCATCGCTGATGGTCTTGGAGGGAGTGGCTTGGCCAACGTTCTGGATGATCGGCAGGATGTTTGCGCCGAACGAGTTGTCCGTGCCGCCGACGCCGTCGACCTGCACGTTCGAGCCGGCGCCCTGATAGCGCTGACAGACGTCAGTGGAGTTCTTGTCAGTGATCTTGCCGTCGAGGTTGTAGCCGTATGACTTCCAAGCGGAGGCGTTGGCGTTGCCTTGACGATCACTCTCGCCGAGAAACAGATCGGTGACCGCGAAGGTCATGGTGTCTGCGACAGCGGTGACGGGCCCCGTGGGCTTCGCCGGAGGCTGAGTGCCTACGCCGTTGCCGCCGGGCGGTGTCGGAGTGCTGCTGCACGCGCTCATGTACGTCGCGATGACCATTGCGCCTGAGCCCATTGCTGCCAGCGCCATTACTTTGGAAAGCTTCATGTCTATCTCCCTAAAAAGCCGATAAGCGTCTACCTCAGGTGCGGCAAGAAACCAAGAGTCCTGCAGCACCAACAGCGTAAGGCTAGGAGGGGAAGGGGTGACGCGCAAGCTCAGCGGGACTCGCAGCGGCTCTCATCGGCGTCTCTTGCGGCGGCTGCGATGGCACCGTATCTGAGCCGACCGATGACGACCGACTTCGTCCACCTGCACGTCCACACGCAGTACTCGATGCTCGATGGCGCTGTGAAGGTGAAGGACCTCGTCAAACGCGTCAGCAAGGCCGGCATGAAGGCGGTCGCGATGACCGACCACGCGAACATGTTCGGCGGCATCGCGATTTACAAGGCCGCAAAAGAAGTGGGCGTGCAAGCCATCCTCGGGTGCGAACTCGACGTCGTTCACAACGGTCATTCGCACCACTTGCCGCTGCTCGCGTCGACACCCGAGGGTTACAAGAATCTCATTCACCTCGTCACGATGGGCCAAATCAAGCCTGATCCGAGCGGTCCGGCGGGCTCTTCGTGCATCTCGATCGATCAGCTCGCGTCACGCAGCAAAGGGTTGATCGCCCTCTCGGGTTGCATGGGCGGTCTGGTCGCTCAGAGCGTGCTCGAGCAGGGACAAGAAGCGGGGCGTCAAATGCTCGGCCGATTGCGTGACGCGTTTGGAAAAGAAAGTTTGTACGTGGAGCTGCAAGATCACGGACTGCCTGAGCAGGCGATCTTGAACGGCATCTTGTGCGATCTCGCGCGCGACATGGACCTCGGTTTGGTCGCGACCAACGACGTGCATTACGCAGAGCGCTCCGACGCAGACGCGCACTTGTACTTGTCGTGCATCAAGAGTGGCCGCTCGTACGCCGAGGCAAAAGAGCGCCACCACGGGCAAGACGAAATGTACTTGAAGTCGCCCATCGAGATGGCGCAGCTCTTCTCGGACCGACCCGCCGCGATCACCAACACGCTCGCGATCGCCGAGAAATGCGCCCTCAAACTCAAGCTCAACGAGCCCATGCTCCCGAGCTTCGTCGTGCCCGAGGGCTTCGACACCGAAGGATATTTTCGTCACGTGTCGCGCGAGGGACTCGA
>JAYVXK010000611.1:0-5594 GCA_043785265.1 Myxococcales bacterium
GCTTTGCAGACGCGAAAAAAGAACTCGACACGACCCTCGTCCAAGACTCGACGCTCTCGGCCGCACATTACGCGTTTGGGCTGATGTATCTCAACGCGCCATCGTTTCCGAACCTGAGTGCAAACGATCAAGTGAACGCAGCGATCCGCGAACTCAACCTGTACAAGACGATGCGAGGACCCAAGGCGTTGCCTGGCGTGAGCGACGACATCGATGAGCTGATCGCGCGCGCAGACAAGAAGAAGGTCGATCTCAACCCACCAAGCGCTCCCCCGCCAGTCGCACCAGCCGCTACACCCGACGCGGGAAAAGCCGCACCCGCGCACTAAGTCGACGCGAGCCACAAGTAGCGTCATACTCAAGAAGAGGTTTTCTCATGAAGCGGATCGCATCGTGTTTGGTTGCTGCGGCAGTTTTGGTCCTTGCGAGTGGCGCGTCCGCACAAGAGAAGAGTGGGCGAACGATCACACTGACTGAGGTCACCATCGTGGGTCGCGTGCAGCTCCCGATCGCTTCAGTGGACGTGAACAAGATTCAGCCGAAGCTGACTCTCGCAGAACTGAAGCAACCGTTCCTCGATCGCATCGAAGCCGCGACGAAGAGCGAACCGTTCTGATCGGCGCTTTCGCGTATGTGGATCCTCGTGGGGATCTCTCTCGCCGTGACGCTGTCATGTGGGTGGGCGAGCTTTCGTAGGCTGCAATTTGCGGTGTCGCCGGTGACACTCGATCCAGCCACTCTCCTGTCTACGTTTCGAAAAGAAGGCGGGCGCGACGCTCTGCTCCGAGTGCTTGAGGCGCAGGACGAAGATTCTTGGGAGCGCATGTTGCTCGAAGCGATCGAGTCGCCAAAAGAGCAGCGACCGATGCGAGTGAACGAAGTGCTGTCGGAGCTCGATCAGCGCGCGCAACGATGGGTTCGTGTGCCGCGCGTGTGCGCGAGCATCGCGTCGACGACCGCGTTCATGCTCGCGAGCATGGCGTTGCGCATTGGACTCACCGCGGCGAGCGCTGCGCCCGACGAAGATCTCGGCATCTATCTCAACGCGACGATCATGGGAGCCATGAATGTCGCCGCGATCGGAATGGCAGGAGCCGTGTTCTGCGTGACCGTGCAGATGCAGGCGCGAAAGGTAGTCAAAGCGCAACTCGCTGCAACCGACAAACTCGTAGAACGCTTAGAATCAGCCTGAACACGAATGCGGGAACAATCGGCTGCGCGACCCCTCTAATCAAACGTACCCAACGCACTTCCCCGCAGCCCTGCGGAGGAGCCCGAAGAAAGGCACGTTCGATGTCCACGCAGAGCGCGGTTTTCGTGCAGCAACAAACTCAACGCGCGGGGCGCATGACGTCGCTCATGCGAGCCGTCGCGCCGCAGCACGCGGGGCCGAAAGTGTTGCGCATCGGACTCGTGCAGTCTGGTCGCGTGGTCGAAGAGCGCATCATGAAACAGCGCGCGACCGTGTCGATCGGACCGAGTGAGAGCGCCACGTTCGTGATGTCGAAGACGCAAGACCTGGACTTGTTCCAGCGCGTCGGAGATGGCTACGTACTCAACTTCACGCACGAGATGACGGGCCGAATGGTGTGCGAGGACGGCGTAAAAGACCTCGCCGTCTTGCGCGCACGAGCCACACGCGTCGGACGCACGTATCAGTTGGTGCTTGGAGAAGACTCACGCGGCAAGGTCGTCGTCGGCGAGTCTACTTTTCTCTTCCAGTTCGTCGACCCTCCGCCGGCCGCGGCTCGCGCGCAACTTCCGCTGAGCGTGAAGGCGACGTTCGGGAGCCAAATCGACTGGGCACTCACGATGATCGCAGCATTCAGTTTCATGCTGCATTTTGGGGCGATTGGCGCGATGTACTCGGATTGGTCCGACCATGTCGTGAACGAAGACGTCACCGTGCAGGGCCTCGCAGACATGCTCAACAACGTGCCAGCGCCGATCGCCGAAGAGCCGATCGATACGACGACCCCAACGCAGACGCCGAATCCATCTACTCCAGCGCCGCCGCACCCGAATGACTCGCATGCAAACGCGAACAACGCTCAACCGGGACGTATGACTGACCAACACGCGGCGTCCTTGTCCAATCGCGCAGAAGCCATGGAGATGGATCTCATCGGCTCGATGACTTCGGAGACCGTCATGGTTGGCGTGCGCAACCGAAGCGAAGCGCCCATCAACGATCTCACGGCGGCCGCAAATTCCCCCGGCGGAACGCGACCTGGCACCGAGTTGGACTTGTCGCACTCAGGGGGCATCACACAACCCGGCTTTCATCGAGACCTCACCGATTTCGGCAACACGCATGTCGACGCACCTGGTCAGACGGTCCACACCGAGGTGGCTCCTCCGCCCAGCTTCGCGCAAATCGACCCGATCCCCGCGACTCCAAACATTCCTCATGCCGAGGCTACAATCGCCCAGCTTAGGAGTGGCTATCGCAGCTGCTACAACAAAGGTCTCAACGACAACGCACAGATGGCTGGCAAAATCGTGTTGCTCGTGAGCGTGCAGCCGAACGGCGATGTGCAGAATGTCACCAAGGCCGATGGCAGCGGACTTTCGTCAGGCGTCGAGCAATGCATCATCGACAGAACCAAGCACGCGAGTTTTGAGCAGGGTTCGGGCGGAACGTTGAGAGTACCCGTCTCGTTTTACACGCAAAAGTAGCGGTCTGAGACCCCTGCACCTGGCCCTGCATTTGGGTGGTGCGGGGCTCGAACTTGGCCGTCGCGGCAGTAGCTTTCAACCGACCAGAACTTCGTGTACTGTTTTTGCGTATAGCCGTCGTCCGCGCGGGAACATTTCCTTCGCGGTGAAGTCTAATCTGGGGACGGACCGTCCTACGATCCGCTCAAGAGCCAGAAAGGCAACGCATGTCGCAGATGCAAATGGGGCCGGGCGCACAGCCAGGCGGTAGACCAGGACAGATGACAGCGGTCATGCGCGCAGTCGCGCAGCAGGCCGGTCCTAAAGTCCTACGCATTGGTCTCGTCCAGTCAGGTCGCGTGATCGAAGAGCGCATCATCAAGCAGCGCACGAGCGTGACCATTGGCCAGAGCGAAAAGGCGATGTTTGTCGTGCCGACGCCCAATGTTCCAGCGCAATTCAAGCTCTTCGAGCTGATTGGCAACGACTACTACCTCAACTTCCTCGACGGGATGAGCGGTCGCGTGGCACTGCAGACGGGCATCAGCGATCTCGGTGCGTTGCGCGGACAGGCGCGTCGTGTCGGTCCCGCATATCAAGTGCGACTGACAGAAGACGCACGCGGCAAAGTCGTCATCGGCGAGACGACCTTCCTGTTTCAGTTCGTCGCTCCTCCTCCTCCTGCCCCGCGCCCACAACTGCCGTTGTCGGTCAAAGGCGGACTCGCGAGCCAGATCGACTGGACCCTCACGATCATTGCGGCTTTCAGCTTCATGATTCACTTCGGTTTCATCGGCGCGATGTATTCGGACTGGATGGACACAGTCGTCAACGATGACGTGTCGATTCAAGGCCTGACAGACATGCTCAACAAGGTTCCGCCGCCTCCTCCAGAAGACAAACCGGACACTCCCACCGCAGACACCAGCAAGGCCGCCGACAAGCCCACGCCTGTCGCGAACAACACTCCGTCTCCCAAAGCGGGTCCCGTGAGCGACAAGCAAGCCGCCGCGCTCACGCAACAAGCTGAAGCAATGCAGATGCAAATGCTCGCTGCATTTGGCGGGCAAACGTCCGTGCAAGGCGCGCTCAACCGCAGCGATGTTCCTGTCACTGATCTCTCCGGCGTCGCGCAATCGAGCGCCGGCATCAGCAACACGGGTGGCGATCTCAAACTCGCAGGTGGCGGTGGCGGTTTGGCGGCACCTGGTCACAACGGGAACGGACTTTCGGGTCTCGGCGTTTCTGGCGGTGGCGGTAGCGGCACGACAGGCACCGTCAAAGAAGTGCGCGGCCCAACTGGCGACGCACAGATGGGGCCCATCGCGGGCGGCGGCGCAGTCTCCGATGCAGAGCGGGTGATCGCCGGTCTCCGACCTGGTTTCAAGAGTTGCTACAACAAGGGCCTCGCCAACGACCCAAGCATGGCTGGCAAGATCATCCTAGCGATCAAGGTTCAGCCCAACGGAGACGTCGAGAACGTCACCAAAGCAGGCGGCTCGGGCCTCTCTTCTGAGGTCGAGACGTGCATCATGAACAAAGCCAAGCATGCCAGCTTCACGGCTGGTGGTGGAGCGACGATTCAGGTGCCGGTGACGTTCGTTCAGCAAAAGTGACGTGTCCTACATTGGACGGCATTTTTTGTTGAATGGTGATGCGCCAATCCGCATCCAACGAGCATGACTCTTAATGGGGCAATTTTGCAGGCCTTTTAGAGTCATTCTCTGCGTTGACACGCAACGCAGAGGCCAGTACATTGCGTCGCTGCTGTGCTTACCCCGTGTTGGGAGGGACGCTTCATGCGCCTTCGTTCGAAACTGAAATGGCTGTTGGTCGTTGCCGTCGTGGCAGCGGCAGGAGGAGGGACCGCGACCGCGCAAGGCGTTCCTGCGGGGACAGCCACGGGCGCCGATGGCCAGGTTGGGTTTCAGCGCAAACCCCAGCTGTCTCCTCAAGAGCAGGTGGTGGATGCGACCAATCAGATCACCTTGATGGAACAAGGTGCTGCGTCGATTCGACGCCAGCTCGAAGAGGCACGCGCACAGCGTGATGTCGTCAAGACGCTTTGTCTGAACGACAAACTCTCGCAAGCAGATGTCGCCATTCGTTCTGCCAAAGATCGCCTGTCGTCACTCCAGCTCGCCGCTGGTCGCAAAGACGCAGAGTTGTCCAATCACGAGTTTACGATTCTCACGGTGCTTCGTGGTCGTGGGGAGCAGCTCACCAAAGAAGCGAACCAATGCATTGGTGAAGAAGGCAATGTGATTGGCGAGACCAAGAACACCGCCGTCATCGACCCGACGCTGCCCCCAGACGACGACACGAACTACCAACCAACCGACCCGAGCATCATTGCTTACCCTCCCGTTTGCACGTCGTGCAGTCGGTAGTGTAGAAGGCTGGCTCTCAACTCTTTCGCAATCCCACCTGCTCGTCTCGCACACTCGAAAACACCAGCAACAACTCAGCCGCTGATGTCCAGAGTCCAGCAAGGCCGCCCTTTACGCTACGTGCGAATGCTTACCCACAAACGCCTACTCTCGGTTGCAGTCATCCTTGGCACCGCCCTCTCGTGGCAGACGGGGGCGCATGCGCAGGGTTGGCTTGGCGACCGCAAATACGCAGAGGGCATGGGTTACCGCGTAGGTGATCTCGAGCTCCATCCCGGACTTGGCGGCGAGGTCGGCTACGACTCGAACTGGTTTTTGCGATCAGGCAAAGATGGCTCCGCCAATTCGATCAGCGCGTTCCCGGGCGGTCCCGGCGCGGGGATCTTCCGAATCACCCCTTCGCTCTACATTTCGACTCTCCAAAATCAGCGCAAAGAGGGAGACATCAACCCAGAGCCACCGAAGGTCAACTTCAGGGCAGGGGCGTCGCTCACCTATCGTGCTTTCATTGGGGCGGCTGATGTCATCCAGCAAAACGGACTCAAC
>JAYVXK010000612.1:0-1629 GCA_043785265.1 Myxococcales bacterium
GTCAGCGCTTTCCAGAATTGAAAGACGTTGATGTCGAGGAACTGACCAATCAAATAAGCGACAATGGATGCGACAAAGAGCTGAGCGCTTCCACCAAAAATCTTCTGGAACTCTGCTTGCGTGAAGTAGGTCGATTCGTCTGCGTGCAAATGGGTTGAAATTTGGAGCACCACATAAGCGACGACGGCCATCCAGAAGCCGAGGATGGTCAAGAAGCGCGCGCCCTTTCTGCCGTAGAAATCGTTGACGACATCCGTGAGCAGAAACGTGACAGGAAACGGAATGATGCCGACGGAGATCGGACCGAGCGGCGTCGTGATCGTCTTGCCGCCGATCACGTCACCCAAGATGAGGCACGAGACGAAGACCGCGCCGAGATAGATGTAGAGCTTCGTTGACGCCGTCATCTCCTTGAATGCGGGAGCGTCGTCGCTGAGTCGTGCGGTGGCTTCCATGACGTTTTGCATGATGGCATGGTTGGATGACGCCGCGCGCTCGAAGGTCGCCCGCGTCAACACCGAGCCGGCGGATAGCCGCGTCTCGCGTCAACCGCTCGACGGTGGCGCCATCTCGCTCACAGGAGGCGGCCCTTCGATCGACAAAAATAGCCTAAATTCGGCCCCTCGAGCGTTGCTCGAAGGTGTAGCAAAAGACAGTTCGCCACCGTGCTCGATGGCGATGCGTTGGGCGATCGCCAAGCCAAGACCGGTGCCTTGCGCCTTGTTGGTTGCATAAGGTTCGAACAATCGCGGAATCATTTCGGCCGACACACCGGGTCCGTCATCGGTGACCGATATGCGCACGCGAAGAGCGTCTTCGCGCGCGAGGGTGACGGTGACGTGCGACCCACCGCCAGTCTTGATCGCGTCGATCGCATTCTGCACGAGGTTTTGAACGACCTGCACGACCTGGTCCCGGTCGGCGCGCACCGTGGGCACGTTGCCCAAGTTTTTTTGGCCCACTTTGACCTCACCCGCACCAGCCTGTTGCAGGGAGATCACACCTCGCACGAGCTCCACGAGATCGACTTCGGTGGGCTTGGGTGGCGGTAACCGCGCGAAGCGAGTGAACTCGCTCACGATGTTGCTGATGCGATGAACCTCCTCGAGCACGGTGCGCGTCGCTTCGTCGAAGTACTCGTCGAAAGCAGGGTCGCTCCGCGCGCGCAGTCGGCGCAAAGTCTCGACGGCTGCGCGAATGGGAGCCAGCGGATTTTTGATTTCATGCGCCACGCGCCGAGCCACTTCTCGCCACGCCGCGACGCGCGTGGTGGCTGCGAGTCTTCTGCGCGTCGCGGCCAGATCGGCGATCATCCGGTCGAATGCGCGCGCCAGCTCGGCAATCTCGCCCGATCCGCGATCGCCAATGGGTCGCGCGTCTCCCGTCGCCACTTTGCTCGCTTCGTGCGCGAGATCCGTAATGGGTCGACTCAAACCGCGCGCCAGCAGCACGGCGATCAAGAGCGCGAAACCCATCGACACACCGACCGACACGAGAACGGTCTCGTCGATTGCTCCAAGAGTTTGCTCGAGTGTGGCTTTGTCTTTGGTGACGACGATCGGCACGCGCGACGGGCCGTCGTCGATCGAACATGATGCGTGCGCGAGCGCTCGGTCGCTCGAGTTTGGA
>JAYVXK010000613.1:0-1627 GCA_043785265.1 Myxococcales bacterium
ATTGAAGCTCACGTACCAAAGCGAAAACGCAAACGCCCGAGTCCGCTTGGTCGACGCGCGCTGCACGGCAGCTTGGAGGACCGGTGAACTCGTCGCGAACGCAAACCCAAACGCGAGAAGCGCCGCAATCGCCATCCCCGGTGTTGGCGCAAGCGACATCGCGAGCCGCGTGATGGCGGCCAGCGCAAACGAGAGGATGAGCGTCGTGCGAACACCAATGGCATCCGCTATCGACCCAACGAGAAACACAAACAACGTGAGCAACGTGGAGAACGTCGCTGCCCACCAACCGGCGGACTTGTCGTCCATGTGCTGATCGCTCGTCAACCACAGCGGGAGCGTCGAGAGAAACGAGTACACCCCGAGGTACTCGAAGAACGTCGCGAGATAGACAATCCACAGCTCTCGCGGCGCGCGAAGCAGCGCACGAGTGTCTGCCAGCAGACTCGACGAGGACTCCGTGGACATCCGCAAAGACGGTAGCAGGGGACAACAGGGGACGGGAGCGGATGCGGGGGACGGAGACGGAAGACGCAGGCACGCAGTATAGTGCGCAATGGTCCAGCGTCCGCACTATACTACTTGCTCGCCTGACCCTCCTCACGTACGCTTTTCGCGATGGCCGAGCACGCAACCGCACACGTCGACCCCGTTCGTTTCGACACGAGTCCCGACCGCTACAAACATTGGGAACTCTCCTTTCCGCCGGAGCACGCAGGCGCGGTCGCGAAGTTGGTCATGAACGTCAAAGAGGATCAGGGCATGCGGCCCGGCTATCCTCTCAAGCTCAACTCCTACGACCTGGGCGTCGACATCGAGCTCGCCGACGCGTTGATGCGCATTCGGTTCGAGCATCCCGAGGTCAAGGCGCTCGAGTTTGCGTCGGACCGCGATCGGATCTTTTGCTCGGGTGCCAACATCTACATGCTTGGTTCGAGCACGCATGCCTTCAAGGTCAACTTCTGCAAGTACACCAACGAGACGCGCCTCTACCTCGAGGATCTCAGCGAAAACAGCGGTGTTCAGAGCTTGTGTGCGCTCAACGGAACCGCGAGCGGCGGCGGCTACGAACTCGCGATCGCGTGCGACGAAATCGTTCTGCAAGACGACGGCGGCAGCGCGGTGAGCTTGCCTGAGTGTCCGTTGCTCGGCGTGCTGCCAGGGACGGGCGGTCTCACGCGACTGGCCGACAAACGCAAGATTCGTCGCGATCTGGCCGACGCGTTCTCCACTCTCGCCGAGGGTGTACGCGGCAAGCGCGCGGTCGAGTGGGGACTCGTGGACGAAGCGCCGAGCAAACCGAAGTTCGTCGAATGCGTGAACCGTCGTCTCGCCGCGATCGTCGCGCGCAGCACGCGCAAGAACTTCTCCCCGATCAAACTTGGACCTGTCGAGGTCAAGCGCTCCGACAACAGTGCAGAATACAAGTATGTTTCGGTGACTCTGGATCGCACCGCGCGCACGGCCAAGCTCGTCGTTCGCGCTCCGATGGAGGCAGAACCCACCACCGTCGAAACCCTTGCAAAAGTGGGTGATCGTGCGTGGTGCATTCGTGCGTTTCGCGAGCTCGACGACGCGCTCTTGGACCTGCGCTTCAACGAGCCTCTCATCGGCACCATCGCGTTGT
>JAYVXK010000614.1:0-5581 GCA_043785265.1 Myxococcales bacterium
CCTCCCCATCCACTGCCAAATTGCTGCTGCGCGCGTCCGGACAGCTTGCTCAGATCGCGTGCGCTCTCCTCGAGCAGGTCTTTGAGCTCGCGCGAACTCGCAGTCGGCGTGGAGAGCCCGAGTGAATCCAGCGCTGCTGCGAGCGCGTCCTGCACTTTGGGTTGATCGGAGGGTTTGCGCCACAGCACATGACTGAGCACGCCAAGATGTGCCGGCTCGATCGCCTCGGTTTCGTCGAGGGCTGCGCACGTGGCCATCACGTCGACTGCCTGTCGCCATCTGCGATCGGACACCACGAGTTGCGAAGCCTTGCATGCCTCGCGCAGGTCCAACAGCGCACGCACCATGGGCTCGGGCATCGACACGCGCGAGGCTTTTTCGCGCAAGGACAGTGCGTCTTGTCGCGTGAGCGGTGGCGGCGTCTTTTGGGCGGAAATCGAGCGATCGAGGAGTTTGGCGAACGACTCGGGTTGTTCGAGGGCATCCACGCGAACGCGCAACAAGATGCGATCATCGAGCGCATCGAGACCTTCGTCGTCATCAGGAACTTCGTTCGACGCAGCGATCATGGAGAGGAGCGGCACGTTGGTTCGGTCGCTGCCATTGAAGTAAACGCGCTCGTTGAGAATGGAGAGCAGCGCGTTCAAGATCGCGGCGTTGGCTTTGTAGATCTCGTCGATGAACGCGATATCTGCGGTCGGCAGGTAGCCTTCGACCAATCGCGCATACACGCCTCGCTCGAGCGCAGGCAACGAAAGCGGACCAAACACGTCCTCTGGTGTCGAGAATTTCGTGAGCAACGTGCTGAACAACCGACCGCTCCACATCTCGGTGATGCGCCGCGCGAGCATGGTCTTCGCTGTGCCCGGCGGACCCACCAACAAGAGGTGGTGACCAGACGCGGGCGCGATGACGGCGAGTCGCACGGCTGCGGATCGCTCGAGAAACTCGGAGTCGAGCGCATCGATCCACGCGCGCACGCCAGGGACAATCTCCTCTTGTGTCATTTCGGTCCGATTCAGTGGAAAGCATTTTTCAGAGCGACGCAACCGTGCCCGTCCCCGTCGCCGCTCCGGTCCCCGCTCCCGTCTCCGTTCCCGTCCCCGCTCCCGCTCCCGTCCCGGTTCCCGTCCACGCTCCCGATTTCTGTGGTTCTTGGGAACCAATTTGCGTCGCGGCGACTCCATCGCTACGAACCGACAGTCCATGCAAGCTCTGCCTGACCTCATGCGCCGCGAACTCGGTACCGACGAAGCGATCGTCCAGCGCATCGTGGCCGGAGAGCGAGAGTTGTACGAGGTGCTCGTTCGACGCAACAATCAGCGGCTATTTCGCGCTGCGAGATCCATCCTGCGTGACAACGCCGAGGCCGAAGACGTCATGCAGGAGGCCTACCTGCGCGCGTTCGCGGCCCTCGCCACTTTCCGCGCCGAGTCGAAGTTCTCCACGTGGCTGACGCGCATCACCGTGCACGAGGCGCTCGCCCGCAAGCGACGCACCAAGCTGCTCGAACCCATCGAGGAGGACTCGTTACAGGAAGCTCTCATGTCTCAACAGCGATCGATCACGTCCAGTCCCGAGCAAGCTGCGAGCGAACGCGAACTCGCGGCCTGGCTCGAGGTCGCGCTCGATACATTGCCGGAGGCCTATCGCGCTGTGTTCGTGTTGCGCGCGGTCGAAGAGATGAGCGTCGCCGAAACCGCGGAGTGTTTGGATGTGCCTCCGGATACCGTCAAAACACGCCTCTTTCGGGCCCGAGCGCTTCTGCAACGGACACTCGAACGGGACACCAACTCCAGGGTCCATGCCTTCATGGGTGCCCGTTGTGACAGAATCACCAACGCTGTGATGAGTCGAGTACCGCAGTCGCCTGAGTGATCTGCTAGCTTCCGCCGCCATGCAGACCTGGCTGGTCCGCGAGGCGGTCGTACGCCTCTATCCGCGCACCGAGGATTGGCCGGGCGCAGAAGATTGCGACCTCGACGCGTTCCTCGCACGCTTCCGCGAAGAGACGACCACACTGCTGTGGCTTGGTGTGTTGGTGGGGGCGATCCTGTTTCACGTGACGCCGATCTTCACGGTGTTCGTGCCGCTCCCAGCGTTCTGGCTTTCGCCAGCGCAGGCAGATCGTCACGCGAGTCGCATCACGGGGTCCCGCGTCTACTTGGTTCGGCAGGCTGTGTTCTTGGTGAAGCTGCCAGGAGGACTCGTGTGGGGATCGCACCCAGAGGTTCGCAAACGCTTTGCGCTGCCTCCGCTTGGGGACGATCCGGGGACCTTCAAGCAGAGTGATGCATGACGCACATTGCATTTCGCGGCCAAAACGAGGCTGATTTCGACTCGGAAGTGGACTACGTCGTCGTGGGGTCGGGAGCGGGAGGAGCGACCGCGGCGGTGACTCTCGCGCGTGGTGGCGCGCGCGTAGCGATCGTCGAAGCTGGCGCATGGCGCGATCCCGAGGACTATCCGTGCAGCGCGTACGGATCGATGCGTGACCTGATGGATGACTGGGGCGCGCAAGTGACGATGGGGCGCGCGCTGTGGCCAGTCGTGCAAGCGCGCACGATGGGCGGCACGACGGTGATCAACAGCGCCATCTGTGTTCGAACGCCAGACGACATCTTTGCTCAATGGAAAAAGGATTACGGCATCGACGGTTTGCGAACGCGTGTGCTCGCTGCGCAAGATCGCATCGAGAGAGAGTTGTTCGTCGAGGAGGTCCCTGCGGCTGCGAGAGGTCGATCGAATCTGCTCGCAAAAGCAGGCGCGGAAGCGCTCGGCTGGAAGGACTCGCACTACATGCGCCGTTACGTCAAAGACTGCCAGGGAGCCGGACAATGTCTTCAGGGTTGCCGCGGTCGACGCAAGCAGAGCACCAACATCAACTACATTCCTGAGACGCGCGATCGCGGTGGAGTCATTCTCTCGTGCGCACCGGTCGATCGAATCATGACCGAAGGCTCACGCGCGGTCGGAGTCACAGGCCGGTTCGTTCATCCGCAAACGCATCGCGAAGGCACGCGTTTCGTCGTGCGTGCAAAGAAGGCCGTCGTGCTGGCGGCATCAGTCACGCACTCGCCAGTCATTCTCATGCGGTCCGGAATCAAAATGCCCGCTCTCGGCAAATTCTTTCGCGCACACCCGGGCACGGGAGTTTTTGGATGTTACGACGAGCCAATCGACATGAACATTGGTGCGACGCAAGGTTGGGCGAGCACCGGATTCCGCGACAAACCAGGCCTCAAAATGGAGACGCTCTCGATCCCGCCCGAGCTCGTGGCGAGTCGATTTGCCGGTGGCGGCACTGAGTTGATGAAGCGGCTGCGCGAGTTTCGTCATGTCGCGATGTGGTGTCACGCCGTGCGCGCCGAGTCGGTCGGTACGATCAGTCGATCGATGTTTGGCAGTCGACCTGTCGTTCGCTACGAACTCAACAGCGCAGACATGGAACGCTTCCGGCGCGGAATGCACTTCTGCGCACAACAACACGTCGCCGCGGGGGCGAAGGCAGTGATCCCCGGTATCGCAGGCATGCCTTTCAAGCTCGACAAGGACGACATCGATCAGCTCGCCGAGGCGCCGCTCGACCCGCGCGCCTACATCGCGATCTTGAGTCACCTATTTGGCGGCTGCGTGATGGGCCGCGACCAAGCCTCGAGCGTCGTGGATGCGAGCGGCCGTGTCCACGGCATGGACGGTCTCGTCGTCGCGGACGCTTCGGTGATCCCCACCAACTTGGGAGTCAATCCGCAACATACGATCATGGCGTTGGCGGCGATCTTCGCGGAGGACCTGCTCGGGCGCCGGTAGTCGATCTGGATCGCGCGCGACACGACGCGTTCGAAAGTGCTAACGCTTGGCACCATGTTTCAGGGACTACGCACAGTCATCTTCCACGTGAGCGATCTCGAAAAGGCGACGGCTTGGTATACGAAGTTCGCGGGCAAGGAGCCTTACTTCAATCAACCGTTTTATGTGGGATTCAACATAGGCGGTTATGAACTTGGGTTGATCCCCGACGGCGATGTCACCACGACCTACTGGGGCACCGCAAACATCGACGCCGAGTTGAAGCGCGTCCTCGATCTAGGCGCAAAACTGCACTCCGCAGTCAGAGACGTGGGCGAGGGCATTCGTGTGGCCACTGTCGTCGATCCGTTCGGAAATGTAGTGGGACTCATCGAAAATCCCCACTTCAAGATTACCGATTAGCCGTCCTAGGCGACGGCGCGGAACAACTCGATCGCGGCGAAGAACGCCAACGCCGCTAGAAAGGCGATGAGCCCTGCGGTCACGGTCTTTCCGCCCATCTCCGACGTCCATATCTTGTGCGCGCCACGCACCCAGGCGACGCCGAGTACGAGTGCTCCTAGCCCCAACCCGACTTGAGTGCCCGTGACGACCTCGGGAGACGCAGCGACGGACGCGATCTCGAGGACGTGCCAGCCGCTCGCGCTGCGTCCAAAAAGAGTCAGCACCGCGAGACCCACGACCGTGATGACGCCGACAGCAGCGAGGGAGACGACGACGCCATCATCTTGAGGCTCGCGCGGCGATGCATCGTGTGGCTCGTAAGTCGATGGGCGCCTCCCCGTGGACGTCGAACTGGGTCCGATCATCATGCCGGAGAGCGCGAGGGCGGGCTGGGAGGGTCGCGGCGCGGGCTCCTCTGCGAGGGCTATTTTTGGCCTCACGCTGCGTTGCGACGCGACGGGTTTGCTCACGACTGGAGGCGGGACGACAAGATCAGGGATGTCCGGCATTGCGGATGGGCTCGCTGAAATGGTCGGGGCGTTTTTGGGCACGATGGGGATCGCGAGTTCGCGCGATGGATGGCTCAACGCGATGGAGCGAAGAGCTACGGCGATGTCTGATGCGTTTGGATATCGCTCTTTCGGGTCTCTCTTGAGACAGCGCTCGATGGTGTTCGAAAACTCCAAGGGAACTTGCGACACCACGTCTTTGAGTTTCGGAGCATCTTTGGTTGCGACGGCGAGGAAAATTTGCATCGCGTCCTCGCCCTCGAAGGGCAATCTTCCGCTCAAGACTTCGAAGAGCATCACGCCGATGGCCCACACGTCGCTTCGCGCGTCCGTGTCGCGTACGCCCTGGATTTGCTCGGGCGGCATGTATGCGGGAGTGCCCATGATGACGCCGGCTTGCGTGGTGCGGATGCCGTGCATTTTGATTTGCGAGATGCCGAAGTCCAACAACTTGGGGATGCGCTTGTCACCTTGATTGGCGAGAAACACATTCTCGGGCTTGATGTCTCGGTGCACGACGCCGCGCAAATGCGCCTCCGCGATGGCGTCGATGATGGGACACAAGAATTCGACGACCTCTGCAGGAGAGATGCGCCCACCCTTGCGTCTCACGTAGGCGGCGAGATCCTCACCCTGCAAGAGTTCTTGCACGATGAACGGCGAGCCGTCGTCGTCCTGTCCGATGTCGAGCACGTCCACCACATTGGGATGACGAACGAGATTCGCAGCGCGGGCTTCGCGCAAGAAGCGCTCGACGACCTCGGTGTTTTTTGCGTGCTCGGGCCGCAGCAACTTGATGGCGACCGCGCGACCAATCA
>JAYVXK010000615.1:0-5580 GCA_043785265.1 Myxococcales bacterium
GTCTTGCCCTTCTCTTTGCCGCTGATGACGACGACCGTGTCGCCTTTTTGGAGTCGCGAGAGCATCAGAGCACCTCGGGAGCGAGCGAAATGATCTTCATGAATTTTTTGCCGCGGAGCTCGCGTGCGACTGGCCCAAAGATGCGCGTGCCGATCGGCTCGAGCTGCGCGTTGATGAGCACAGCGCTGTTCTCGTCGAACTTGATGTAGCTGCCGTCTTGGCGGCCGTATTCGCGAGTGGTGCGAACGACGACGGCTTTCGCGGTGTCGCCCTTCTTGACCTTGGTGCCGGGCATCGCCTCTTTGATCGAGACGACGATGACGTCGCCCACGGCGGCGTAGCGACGACGTGAGCCGCCGAGGACCTTGATACACTGAACGCGTTTCGCGCCAGAGTTATCAGCGACCTCGAGCATGGTGCGCATCTGAATCATGACTTGATCACTCCTCGACGAACTTCTTGATGAGGCGCACCACGATGAAACGCTTGTCGCGCGAGATCGGGCGGTGCTCCTGAATCTCGACTTGATCGCCGACCTTGTATTGGTTGGTCTCGTCGTGCGCTTTGTAGCGCTCACGACCGCGGATGTACTTGCCGTACAGCGCGTCGCGAGAAAACTTCTGCACTTCGACGACGATGGTCTTGTGCATCTTGTCTTTGACGACTTTGCCGACCATCTTCCGACGAAAGCCGTGCGTCGCTTTGGCGTCTGTCGCGGGGGTCGCCTTGGTCGTGGCTGCTGTCGTGGTCATTTCGCCGTCTCCTTGGTCTCGCCGCTCTTCTCGGTGCTCTTCTCGGCGCTCTTCTCACAGAGGAGCGTCTTCACGCGCGCGAGATCGCGACGCGACTTGCGAATGGAACTGGTGTCGTCGAGACGATTGGTAAAGTTCTTGAATCGGCTCTGGAAGAGGTCTCCCTCGAGTTGCTTCTCGAGTTCTTTGAGGTCCTCGACCTTGCGGTCACGCAAATCTTTGGCCTTGAGCATCACAGCACTCCACGAGCGAGAAACTTGTAACCGACAGGGAGCTTGTGACCGGCGAGGCGGAACGCTTCGCGCGCGGTGGGTTCGTCGACGCCTGCGATCTCGTACATCACGCGGCCGGGCTGAATGTCAGCGGCCCATTCCTCGACGCCGCCTTTGCCGCCACCCATACGAACTTCGAGTGGCTTCTTGGTGATGGGGCGGTGGGGAAACACGCGGATCCAGAGCTTGCCTGCGCGCTTGACGTGGCGAGTGATCGCCATGCGAGCGGCTTCGATCTGACGCGCAGTGACACGACCCGGCTCGACAGCTTGCATCGCGAAGTCGCCAAAGGACACGTCGACGCCGCGTGCTGCGGTGCCGCGATTGTTGCCCTTTTGCATCTTGCGGTATTTGGTTCGCTTGGGGGAGAGCTGCATGACGGTCTATCTCTTAGGTTTCGGATCTAACGGATCTAAGTGTCTTAGACTCAGGGCCCAGTAATGGGGCGGCGGACGCGACGCTGAAGGACCTCGCCTTTGAAGATCCACACCTTGACGCCAATGATGCCGTACTTGGTGCGTGCTTCGGCGAGACCGAACTCGATGTCTGCCCGGAGTGTGTGGAGCGGAACGCGACCTTCACGGTAGGTCTCGACGCGGCTCATCTCGCTGCCGCCGAGGCGACCCGAACAACGGATGCGAATGCCTTTGGCGCCGAACTTCATCGCGGTCGAAACGGCTTTTTTCATGGCGCGGCGGAACGCGACACGGCGCTCGAGCTGCGTGGCGACGTTCTCTGCGACGAGCTGCGCGGCGGTCTCTGCTTTGCGAATCTCTTGGACGTCGATGAAGACGTCGTTTGCGGTGAACGACTGCACGCCCGGAAAGAGCGGCTCGCCCTTGGCTGCCGTGGCGAGATTGCCGACCTTGAGAGTTTCGATTCCCTTGCCGCCCTTGCCGATGACCATGCCGGGCTTGGCAGTGAAGACGATGACCTTCGCTTTGTTCGCGGCACGCTCGATTTCGATCGACGCGATGTTCGCGTTCATCAAGTAGTCCTTGACCGCGCGCTTGATGCGAATGTCTTCGTGCAGCCACTTGGCGTACGACTTGTCCTCGAACCACTTCGAGTTCCAAGTCTTGATGATGCCGAGGCGGAAGCCGTACGGATGAACTTTCTGACCCATGTTCTAGCGCTCTCCGAGGATCACAGTGATGTGCGAAAGGCCTTTTTGGATGCGAGTTGCGCGGCCCATCGCGCGGGGGCGCCAGCGGCGCATGTACTTGTTCGGCGCCTTGTCGACGAAGGCGGTCTCGACGAACAGACCGTCGAGGTCGACGCCTGGGCTCGACACGCGAGCATTGGCGACAGCGCTCTCGATGATCTTTTTGAGGACGGGCGCGCCCGACTTCATCGTGAACTCGAGGAGCTGCAACGCCTCTCCGGCCTGACGACCGCGGACGAGGTTGACGACGACACGAGCCTTGCGCGGGGAAATGCGCGCGAAGCGGGCGATCGCTTTGCTGACCATGACGAGCTCTACTCTTGGGTGGGCCTCGCTCCGCATGCGCGTTTCGAGGCTGGGTTGAGACGCCGTCGTACTTGCTGGGGAGAGGCAATTGCTTGCCGAGCCACACAGCAGGCCGTTACGGCCGCCTGAGAAACCTTGCGCCACGAACAAGAGGTCCGGAACGAAGGGACGCGCATTATGCGTAAGAATCTTTGGGTTGCAAGGAAAAAGCTACTGCGCGCGAGGCTGCGTCGCAGATTTCACGCGCTCGAGCTGAGGCGCACCGGTTAAACACGAACGAGCGCATCGACCCTTCGATCGCGCGCTCGCTCGAGAGAACGGTTGGTCGTTACTTCTTCGCGGGCGGCGGGGGAGCTGCGCTGGGTGTTCCACCACCGAGCTTGCCCTTTTTGTCGCCAGAGTGACCGTGATACGTGCGCGTGGGAGCGAACTCGCCGAGCTTGTGACCGACCATCCGCTCCGTCACGAAGACCGGAACGAACTTGCGGCCGTTGTGCACGGCGAAGGTGAGACCCACGGCATCAGGAGTAATGGTGCTGCGACGCGACCATGTCTTGATGACCTTCTTGCTTTGCGCGGCACCAGCAGAAGCAATCTTCTCTGCCAAGTGACCATCGACGAACGCACCTTTTTTGACTGAACGAGGCATCTAGTAATCCCTTATGTCTATGCGAGTAGCACTGCTGCGGCAGTAAGCGAGTTTGGGTCTATTCGGCGGGCACCGCCCGGAACGTACTACTGTACGTGAGGACGGATGACCGTCGGAGAGGCCCAAAATCGCGACCTGACGCAGTAGTGCTAGCCCTTTTGGCCGCGGCGCTTGACGATCATCGAATCGGTGCGCTTGTTGTTACGAGTCTTCAGGCCCTTGGAGAGTTGACCCCACGGTGAGCAAGGATGACGACCGCCGCTCGTGCGACCTTCGCCTCCGCCCATCGGGTGATCGACTGGGTTCATGGTGACGCCGCGTTGGTGAGGGCGACGACCCTTCCAGCGTGAGCGACCTGCTTTGCCGATCGAGATGTTGGCGTGATCGGGGTTCGACACTTGCCCCACAGTTGCGTGGCAGTCCTGGTGGACCATGCGCACTTCGCCCGAAGGCAAACGCACTTGCGCGTAGTCGCCGTCTTTGGCCATGAGCACGGCGCCTGCGCCTGCCGAGCGAACGAGCTGCGCGCCCTTGCCCTTTTTCATTTCCACATTGTGGATGGTCGTGCCCAAGGGGACGTACCTGAGGGACATCGAATTGCCCGGCTTGATGTCTGCCGCGCGACTCGAGACGATCTTGTCGCCCACGTTCATGCCATCGGGCGCGAGAATGTAACGCTTCTCGCCGTCGACATAGTTGAGCAGCGCGATGCGCGCAGTGCGGTTCGGATCGTATTCGATCGACGCAACTGCAGCCGGCACGCCGACCTTGTCGCGACGCCAATCGATGATTCGATAGCGCTGCTTGTGTCCACCGCCACGAAAGCGGCTGGTGATGCGACCGGCCTGGTTACGACCACCAGTGCTGGTTTGATGCTCGAGCAACTTCTTCTCGGGCTTCTTGTTTTTGGTGATCTCCTTGAAATCGGAGACCGAGTAGTAGCGTCGCGCGGGCGACGTCGGCTTGAAGGCTTTGATTCCCATTTTCCGTTATCCGATCAGACGGCGGTGGCGTTGTCGCCGAAGAAGTCGATCGAGTCGCCTTCTTTGAGCGTGATGATGGCCTTTTTCCAATTTTGCAGCTTGGAGTGCCCGCGACCCATGCGGCGTTCTTTGCCGCGCATCACGAGTGTGTTCACGTCGAGCACCTTCACGTTGAAGAGCGCTTGCACTGCGTTTTTGATCTGAATCTTGTTCGCCTCGCGAGCGACTTCGAAGATCACTTGGTTGTGTTCGCGCAGCATGTTCGACTTTTCAGTGAGCACGATGGGCCGGCGGAGGATTTGATCGTTTCTCATTGGGCTGCGTCCTCTCCTTTGCTCTTGAGGCAGCGCGCTTCGAGCGCCTTGGCGGCGTCCTTGCTGACCACGAGTGTGTCGTGGCGCAGAAGGTCGAACACATTGACGCCCTCGGGCGGCAAAAACTGGTGGTCTTTGCAGTTGCGAATCGAGAGCTTGAGGTTCTCGTTCGTGCCAGCGTCCACGACCATGACCTTCTTGTTGGTCTTGAGAGTGGTGAGCGCACTGAGCAACCCCTTGGTCTTGACCTCGGAGAGCTCGATGCGATCGATGATGAGCATGCGGCCTTCTTTGGCAAACTTCGACAGCGCGCTCTTGAGCGCTCCGTTGCGAACTTTGGCCGGCGGCCTGTAGCTCCAGTCGCGCGGCGTCGGGCCGTGCACTTGACCACCACCGACGAAGATCGGCGCGCGGATGGATCCGTGACGCGCGCGCCCGGTGCCCTTCTGCTTGAAGATCTTCTTGCTCGAACCGCTGACGGCCGAGCGCTCTTTGGTGGACGACGTGCCTTGACGGCGCGACGCGAGCTGCGCCTTTACGACTTCGTAAAAGAGCTGCTCTTTGACTTCGGTTGCGAACACTTCGTCCGAGAGGTCGATCGTGCCGACCTTCTCTCGCTTCATGTTGAAGACGTCGATCTTAGCCATGGACCGCTCCTTAGCTCTTGATCTCGACGTCGACGCCAGCCGACAAATCGAGCTTCATCAACGCATCGAGCGTTTGTTGTGTGGGCTCGAGGATGTCGAGCAGACGCTTGTGAGTACGGATTTCGAACTGCTCGCGCGACTTCTTGTCGACGTGCGGGCCGCGCAAGACCGTGTAGCGCGAGATGTGAGTCGGCAACGGGATGGGACCCGCCACGCGCGCGCCAGTGCGTTTCGCCGTCTCCACGATGTCAGTCGCTGACTTGTCGAGAAGCTGGTGATCGAACGCCTTGAGGCGGATTCGAATTTTTGTTGTGTTCGCCATTGATGCTTTCCTTCAGGTGTAGACCACGCTCCGGACAAGCCGGAGACGTGCCGTCACTCCAAAACCTTCGTCACGATGCCTGCGCCGACCGTCTTGCCACCCTCGCGAATCGCGAAGCGCATTTGCTCCTCGAGACCCACGGGTGTGATGAGCTCAATCGTCATTTTGAT
>JAYVXK010000616.1:0-16947 GCA_043785265.1 Myxococcales bacterium
AGTCATCGGCGGAATCTACACGCGAAATACAGGCCGAAATCTCGATCAAATCCCGTTCTTCGGCGACATCCCCTTGCTCGGCATCTTGTTCCAACGCCGCCGCGCGAGCGACACCCGCAACGAACTCGTGATCTTCTTGACGCCACGAATCGTCAACCGAGCAGAAGCCCTGGGCCGCTGATCCAAGGCGACAGCGACGGGGCCGGCTTCGGCGACGGGTGCAGGGACGGCGACCGACTCAGGATATAAGAGTTGGGTGTCCGACAGGCCCTTCCCAACTCGGCTCTTCTTGTTTGCCTTCTTCGGGTGGACCTTCGACTTTTACGATCTCGTCCTGCTCGGCTTCCTCAAAGAAGATGTCGGCAAGTCGTTCCATCTCAATCACCAGACCGAAGCGTGGATGTTGGGCGTCACGCTTGGCACGAGCGGACTAGGCGGAATCGTCTGCGGCGCGCTGGCGGATCGCGTGGGCAAGCGCACGATGCTCTCTTCCACAATCCTGCTGTATTCAGCCGGTTCCGTGGTCGCCGGTCTCGCTCCGAACTTGTGGATCTTCTTGATCGGGCGCGGCATCGTCGGGCTCGGAGTTGGCGGTGAGTGGGCGATTGGGCATGCGATGGTCGCCGAAGCGATGCGCAAGGAGATGCGTGGGCGAGGCTCTGCGCTCTTGCAGGCGGGCGAACCGGTGGGCGTCGCGCTCGCGGCGATCGCTGGCTACCTGATCGCTCCGCACGTTGGGTGGCGCGCGGTCATGGTGGGCTCGGCGGTGACGGGCATCTTGGCGCTGTTCGCTCGCAGGTCGATGCATCTGCCCAACGAAGTATCGGTACGCACCAAGATTCGTTCGCGCGACGTCTTGCCGCGCCTGCCGCTTCTGCTCGGCGCATGGCTTCTCGGCGTCTTCAAATTGGGAACGTACTGGACTTGCTACACATGGCTACCGAGTTTCCTCATCAAAGAGATGCATCAGGGCACCGCGAAGAGTCTCGCGTGGGTAGGGTCTGCGCAAGTCGGTCAATTCGCCGGAATGCTGTCTTTTGGCTTGATCGCGGATCGCTTCGGACGTCGTCCCGCGTTCTCGATGTTCTCGGTGATCACCGCGTGCGCCATCGCGCCTCTTGCATACGAGTGGAGGTACCTGTCCGAGCGCCCGCCTTTGTTTTGGCTCGTCATGGTCACTCTTGGATTTGGATCCGGATGCACCGCTGGGTTTGGCGCGCTGCTCGCCGAGCTCTATCCAACCGAACTGCGCAGTCTACTGATGGGGACGACCTACAATCTCGCGCGTGCGGCGCAACTCGGTGCGCCTGTGCTGGTGGCGTGGGCAGTGGCGGGTCACGGACTCGCAGGCGGACTCACTGTGCCGCTCGTGCTCGCGCTCTTGACGGCCACTTGGGTGTGGGTCCTGCCCGAGACGCGAGGCATCGCGCTGCCGTCATTGGCGGCGCCGGTTGACTCCAAGCCTGCTCCGAGCGATCCTTTATAGGTAAAGATCCTTTCTTTGGAGGCCTCACCCATGCGAGCCACGACCATCGTTTTTGCCCTGTCTGTAGCCGGATCGGTCGTCGCGCTGTCTCTGGGAGGCTGCGGTTCTACGCCGCGTAACGCCGTCTTCGATCCGCCTGATGCGGGCGATGGCGACGGTTCTCTTCCGCCCGACGACGGAGGACAGATCTTCAACAAAGACTCGGGTCCGATCCAGCAACCCGACGTGATGCAGCCGCCACCCGTGAGCGAGGTGTATGCACACGGGCCAAACGATCTCTACAAACTCGATCCCAACACCAAGTCGGTCACGCACATCGGACCGTTCCAAGGTTGTTCGTCGGTCATCGATCTCGCGCTCGATCAAAACTCCAAGGCGTGGGTCACGACATTCGACGGCCTATACAAACTCGACACCAAGACGGCCAAGTGCACGCTCGTTTCACAAGGCGGCTATCCCAACTCGCTCTCATTTGTGCCCAAAGGCACGCTCGATCAAACCAAAGAAGCGCTCGTAGGATATCTCGGTTCTGAATATGTTCGGATCGACGAAAACGTCGGAACGGTGACCACGATCGGCAGCCTCAGCGGCGGATACTCGTCGAGTGGCGACATCGTCTCGGTCATCAATGGCGGCACGTTTCTCACAGTGAACGGCAATGGCTGCGGTGATTGCTTGCTGCAGGTCGACCCCAAAACTGGCTCGATGATCAAAAACTTCGGATCGGTGAAGCACTCAGGCGTATTCGGTTTGGCATTCTGGGCCGCCACGCTTTATGGCTTCGACAGCGCGGGCGAACTGTTCACCATCAACGCGAACGGCAACACGATCACCACCAAGAACATCATCATTCCAAATCCTCCACCGAATCTGCAGTGGTGGGGAGCAGGCTCGACGACGAGCGCGCCGGTCGCAGACGCCGATGGTGGAGTGATTCCGATCAACTGAACGCCGCGAACAGCTCCGAGAGCGTCACAAAACGCGATAGTGCCCAATCCGCGTCCAGGCATCGAGCGTGTCGTCTTCGGACGGGACGGGTCCCATGTTGTGGATCATCAGTGGAACGCCGCGCGGTCCCATTTTATCGCTCACGACGCCGATGTGTTGCGGCGAACATGCGGGGCACGCATTGAAAGAGATGACGACGATGTCTCCCGCCAGGTAGGTGTCGTTTTTGTCGGTCGCCAGCTTTTTTGCGTGGCGGTTGAGATAGATCATCAACGGGCCAACGCGACGATGATCGATATTGGCGTCGATGATCTTCACGTAGGGATCATAAACCGCAGGATTGTGCACGACGTCTTCGTGAACGAGCTTTTGAAAGTCGATGCCCGCAGCGCGGTAACTGCGAATCACGACGTCCGTGCACACGCCAACACTCGAATTCGGATCGCCATTGGGATACGAAATCGCAAACCAACTCGCATCGTACGAAACACGTCGCGCGACCTCTTCTCGCGCACGACCCACGACGGCAGCAACCGGAGCGGGCGCCGCATCCAATCCGGAGTCAACCGAGTTGGACTCGGCGACAGGAGCGGTGACCGAGACGGGAGCGGGGACGGCGACGGAAGCCGAGACGGAGACGGCGACGGGAACCGGGACGGGCGCGGGGACCGAGACGGGAGCGGGTACGGGAACCGCGGTACTGGTGCGGCAAGCCGCAAATCCACCTAAAACCAGCGCGATTGAACTCACCACAACAAACCTACGCATGACGCTTGGACGCCGTCGGCCCCCGAGAGATTGGGTATGCACAGCGTTCGGGGCCATTCAATCTTCCATCGCCTGGACGGACGTGGTTCTCAAGACCGCTTCAGCATGCAACCCATCCCGCTCAACGAAGCACAACGCATCGCCATCGATCATCATGCGGGGCCAATGCTCGTGTTGGCGGGCGCGGGATCGGGCAAGACTCGCGTCATCACGCAACGCATCGTTCGGTTGATCGAACGCGGCGTGCCTGCGAGATCGATCGTCGCGTTGACGTTCACCAACAAAGCCGCCGCCGAGATGGCGGAGCGCGTCCATGCGTTGGGTCGTGCGACCAAGAACACGTCCGTCAAAGAGGCGACGATCAGCACCTTTCACTCGTTCGGACTCTCCGTGCTCACCAAAGAGAAGAGCTCTCGAGGACGGCACGTCTCCGGCTCTGACGGAGCGTGGTCTACACCAGGGAGCACGTTCACCATTTTCGATCAAGGCGATTGCCTGGGCGCGATCAAAGAGATCATGCGCAATGTCGATCACGGCAAGCGCTTCGATGTGCCAAGCGTGCTCGCGCGCATCTCACTCGCGAAGAACGCATTCGTCACACCCGAAGAGTACCGACGGCGCGTGGACGCTTCGAGCGGTGGTGACGACTACGACGAGATCGCATGCACGGTGTACCCTAAATACCAGACTGCTTTGCGCAACTTTCACGCATACGACTTCGACGATCTCGTGTGCGAAGTCGCCCGCCTCTGGCAATCGCGCGCGGACGTTCTGGACCGATGGCGCGATCGTTTTCGCTTCTTGCTCGTCGACGAATATCAAGACACCAACGGCGCGCAGCTCGAGATGTTGAGACTGCTGGCGGGTCCGCAACCGAACGTCTTCGTCGTGGGAGACGACGACCAAGCCATCTATGCGTGGCGCGGCGCAGACGTGAAGAACATCCTGTCGTTCGAGCAGCACTTTGCAGGCGCCAAGGTCATCAAGCTCGAACAGAACTACCGATCACGCAGCCCCGTGCTCGAAGTTGCCAATGCAGTGATCGAGAAACGGCCAGATACGAAACACAAGAAAGTGCTCTTCACGAGCAAAGCCGGTGGTGACAAAGTTCGCGTCGCCGTGTGCCCGACGCCAGAGGTCGAGGCGGCCTTCGTCGCGCGTGAGCTGCGGTCGTCGATGAAGGACAGCAACATTCGGCCCAAAGAAATGGCCGTTTTGTATCGATCCAACGGACAGGCCAAACTCGTCGAGGACGCACTTCGCGAACAAGGAGTGCCATATCGCGTGGTGGGTGGTCAGCAGTTCTACGAGCGCAAGGAGGTCAAAGACGTACTTGGCTACTTGAAGCTCGCGCTCAATCGATTCGACGAAATCAGTTTGCGACGGATAATCAATTATCCCGTAAGAGGTATTGGAGACACGAGCATCGAAAAGCTCACTTCACACGCACTCGCGAAGGGGTGGACTCTCTGGGAAGCGATCGAGCGGGTCGATGCGCTAGACGGTTTGCCCTCGGTCGCGCGCGATGGTTGTCAGGACCTCGAGCGAACAGTGGCCGACCTACGCAAAAAACTCTTGGTTGATCGCCAGCGCGCCAGCGAGGTTGCGCGCGGACTGTGTGACCGCCTCAAGTTGCGTGAAGATCTCGATGTCGCGAGCGGTTCCAAGACTGCCGCTGCAAGACGCTGGGGCAATGTGGAGTCACTCTTTGCGACCTTCACGACCCGTGAAACCCGCGAAATCAAGGCCGGCGGAGACCCCACGGGTGAAGCAGGACTCGCGGCGTTTCTTCGCGCGCTCTCTCTCGACACGAGCGACGACGAAGAAGACAAGACCGATCGCGTGACGCTCTCCACGCTCCACGGCGCCAAGGGCCTGGAGTTCGACACTGTGTTTTTGATCGGCTGCGAAGAAGGATTGCTGCCGCACTCACGCACCATCGACACCAAAGCCACAGACGCGCGCACCAGCTTGGTTGGCAGAACCGCAGACTCGAGTGATGGAGACTTTGCGAGCGACATCGAAGAAGAGCGCCGACTCTTTTATGTGGGTATCACTCGAGCCAAAGAGCGATTGACCATTAGCCGCTGCAAGACACGCGCGATGCGCGGCAAATTGGCGGGGCGCACACCATGTCGATTCTTGACGGATGTTCCCGCAGAAAAAGTGGACCTGCTCGAAGTCAACGAAGTCGCTCCCATGACGACCGAAGCCATGGCCGACCAAGCCAACGCTCTGCTCGCTGCATTGGAAGCTCTAGGCTGATCACTTGCAGAGTTTGCGTACGCTTGCGCCGTCGGCGGGGGGCGCGCCTGTTTGCCAGTTGATGGTCCAGAAGATCGCGGTTGCGTTGCTGCGCACGTAACCAAAGAGCGACTTGTTGCTGCTCGCTGCAAGTTCTTTGGACGCTGAGCCATCGAGTGGCGTGATGTTGAGCGAGCCGTGTGTCGTTGCGAAGGCCGTCCAGTATGCGCTCTTGCCATCCGCAGTCACGTCGAGCGCGAGCTCGTTGTTGATCGTAGCGAGAGTGACGACCGGTCCAGGTTGCTTGGGCACCGATCGCAAGAAGCCTGGATAAGAGCCGTTGGCGCTGTTCTGCTCGAGATAGACGATTTGATTGCCGTTGAGCGAGACGCTCGACGGATTGTGGAGTTGATCGAGACGCAGAGCAAAATCGCCACCTGCTCTCGGAATGACGAGGAGAGGTCCCGGGACGAACATTTGCTTCAGGAGCGCGCCCTTCGCAGCGGCGTATACGTTTTGCGCGTCGATCGCGAGACCAGTTGGAACGTCGAGCCCCGTGGCGAGCGGCGTGACCACGCCATCGCTGTCGATGCGCAACACTCGGCCGTCGAATGTGCCTGATCCATAGTCGATCATGAACGCCGTGCCTGAGTCGACCGACAGCGCAAAGACTTGACCGATGTTGATGGCCACATCGACTGTCGCGCCGCCCGCGCGCGGCACGCGGTGCAGGATGCCTAGCGTAGTGAAATAGACGTTCGCCGCATCGAACGCGACCGAACTGATCGGTCCCTTTACTGTCGAGAGCACGCTCGTGCCCGCGCTGTCATGACGCTGCACACTGCCGTCGGTCGTACCCCAAAAGACCGTGTCGCCGTCGACCGCCAGCGCCGTGGCTCCGTTTGCGTCGGTCGCGATGACCTCGTCGCGGCAGCGCTGAGAGCCGTCTGCGTTGTCGTGCCCATCTGTGCTCGCGTCATGAGTCGACACATCATCAATCAGAGTGCCGAGCCCCGTTCGACCGCCACAACCGACGACGATCGCCCAGAGCAGCGCGTGCTTCATTTCACGAGCGCTCGCCCGAGACTAGCCATCACGTCCTCTGCGTCTTCGATTCCGACCGCGAGCCGCACGAGACCGTCTTGGATGCCAATCGCTGCGCGCTGCTCGGTCGTCATCTCGTAGAAGCTCATCACCGCAGGCTGTTCGATGAGAGTCTCCGTGCCACCGAAGCTCGGACCGATCGAAGCGATGTCCGTGTGATCGACGACGCGCTTGGCGCCGTCGAGTCCGCCCTTGACGATGAAGCTCACCACCCCACCGAAGCCAACCATCTGCTTTTGCGCGATCAGATGATCCGCGTGCGACGCGATGCCTGGATAATACACTCGTTCGATTTCAGGGCGTGTTTCTAGCCATTTTGCGACGCTCAGCCCGGTGGCGTTTTGCTTCTGCACTCGGAGCGCGAGGGTCTTGAGTCCACGCGAGACGAGGAATGCCGCGTGCGGATCGCACACGCAGCCGAGGACACCACGCAGATCGCGCACCAGACTCACGAGGCCTTGATTGGCGCACAGCACCCCCGCGAGCACGTCGTGATGACCGCCCATGTACTTGGTTGCGCTGTGCACCACCAGATCGATCCCGAAGCTCGCGGGTCGACAATTGACCGGCGTCGCGAAGGTCGCGTCGATCATCGTCTTGATGCCGCGCCTCGATTTGCACACTCCCGCGAGCGCCTCGAGATCGATGCAGCGCAAATAGGGATTGGTAGGCGACTCACTGATCACGAGCCGCGTCTCCGGACGAAACGCCGACGCCAGGTTTTGCACATCGCCTGCCGCCACGAGCGTGTGCGCGACGCCAAACTGCGCGAGCGTGCCCGTGACGAACTCGCGCGTCATGCGGTAGCAATCGTCGAAGAGCACGACGTGCTGCCCTTGCTTGGCTAGCGCCAGGATGGTGGTCGTGATAGCCGCCATGCCGCTCGAAAACAACGCGGCGTCTTCTGTCGCGTCGAGCGCGGCCAAGTGCTTCTCGACTGCACGACAAGTTGGATTGCCGTACCGACCATATTCGTCACGCTCGGGTTCTGGATGGACGCCACTCGTTTGGTCGACGATCTCTTGCGACGACTCGTAAGTGTAGGTCGCCGTCTGCACGATCGGAGTCGGCACGGCATGAAACGGCTTGTTTTTGAGCTCTCCCGCGTGCACGGCTTCGGTCGAAGTGATGCCGCGACGCCCTGTCATGATGCGTGGCTCCGCACACGCTCGGCGAGCAAGCGTGCCGCATCGGCGATCGGCAGGAGCTCTGCCTTTTTGGGATCGGTCTCGGTGCGTGGCTTGAGTTCGATTTGACCCGCCGCCAAACCTTTGGCTCCGATCGTCACGCGAAGCGGAATGCCGATGAGGTCGGCGTCCTTGAACTTCACGCCTGGACGCTCGTCGCGATCGTCCCACAGCACTTCGACTCCGAGTGCGTCGAGCTCGTCGTGCAGCTTGCGCGCGGCGTCGGCGACAGGAGCGTCTTTGCCGAGTGAGCAGATGTGAACTTGATACGGCGCCACGCTCATCGGCCAACGCATGCCATCTTGATCGTTGTGCTGCTCGATCGCAGTGGCGACGAGGCGCGAGACGCCGATGCCGTAGCAACCCATGATGACCGGTTTGCTCTGTTGCAACTCGTCGAGAAATGTCGCGCCCATCTTCTCGCTGTAGTGCGTGCCGAGGATGAAGATGTGCCCAGCCTCGATGCCTTTGTAAGAAGTGAGAGTGCCCTTGTCGCAGTTGGGGCACGGATCTCCCGTGGCTGCCAGGCGCACGTCGACGACTTCTGCTTCGAAGTTCTGACCGTGATTGACGTTGCCCAAGTGGTAGTCGGTTTCGTTGGCGCCTGTGACCGCGTTGCGCACCGAGGCAGCGGCGCGATCGATCAGAATCTTGCCCTTGAAGCCAACTGGCCCAGCGAAGCCCGTCTCCGCGCCGGTGGCTTTTTTAACGTCGATTTCGTTCGCGAGGAAAACCTCGGTCACGCCGAGCGCGCGTGCCACACGTATCTCGTTCACGTCATGATCGCCGCGCACAATCACCATCACGACGTCGCTGCCTGCCGCCGTATAGACGAGACTCTTGAGCGTGTCTTGGGGGCGAATCTTGAGGAAGCTCGCGACTTGCTCGATGGTTCCGTGACCCGGAGTGTGCAGACGAATCATCGTCATCGTGGTCGTCATCTGCGCGCGTGCCGGAGCGATCGTGCGAACCGTGGCGACTTCGACGTTCGCTGCGTAGTCGCAATTGCCACACGCGACGATCGCGTCTTCGCCTGAGTCAGCCAGGACTTGAAACTCGGCGCTGGTGCTCCCACCCATCGCGCCAGAATCTGCGGCCACCATGCGATAACGCAGACCGATGCGATCGAACACTCGCGTGTAAGCTGCACGCATCGTTTCGTAGCTGGCTTTTGCGGCTTCTTCGGTCGTGTCGAAGGAGTACGCGTCTTTCATGATGAACTCGCGGCATCGCAAGAGTCCGCCACGCGGACGTGGCTCGTCGCGGAACTTGGTCTGAATTTGATAGAGATTTTTCGGCATGTCGCGCCAGCTCTTGATCTCGCGGCGCGCGATGTCCGTCACGATCTCTTCGTGCGTGGGCGCGAGGTTGTACTCGCCGCCTTTGCGATCTTTCAGCCTGAAAAGCACATCGCCGTAGAGGTCCCAGCGCCCAGTCTCCTTGTAGTACTCACTCGGCAGCAGCACCGGCATCAGGATCTCGAGCGCACCTGCGCGATCCATTTCTTGTCGAACGATGCGCTCTACTTTGCGAAGCACGCGTAAGCCCAACGGCAAGAAATCATAAATGCCCGCGCCGACCTTGCGCATGAAGCCGCCGCGCGTGAGCAAGATGTGGCTCTGGTTGGTTGCGTCGCCAGGAACTTCTTTGACGGTGGGGATCAGCGCTCGAGAGAAAAGCATGACGCACTTCTTACCACGCCCGCACCAAGGGTTAGACCGACTGCTTTTGGGAGCGCGCCGTCCCCTTTGACCTCTTCCGTCGGCTCGCAAACAGACCGAGCACGAGAGCGCTCACTCCAACCGCGCTCGCATTCCAATCGTCACTGCCTGTCACGGTGCAACTGCCACACCCCCCATGCTGCACCTGCGCCAGCTTCGCCTTGTCCGCTGGATTCTGCGTCTCGTCGTGTGAGGTGGCTCCATGTTGCGCAATCGACCCTAAAAGCTGCGGCGAAACCTCACTCGCATCGACCACAGCATCCTCTTTCGCACCACGCGCAATCCACAGTCGCACGGCGTCGACCTCGTCTTGCGTCGGCTGTGGCTTCTTCTTTGGCGGCATGTGGTCGTCGTCCGAAAGGGGAGACGAAATCTGCGCGAACAGCTTGCTCGCGCTCGAGTCGCCAGCGACGATCCGCGATTTAGCAAACAACGCGTCATGATCCGCAATGACGAAGTCACCAGCCGCAAACTCTCCAGCGTGACAGCTGCCGCATCGACTTTTGAAGATCGGTTGAACGACATCCGTAAACAAGCGCACAGGATGAACCACCGGAACGGGAGCCGCGGACGGGGACGGGCTCGGGGACGGGGACTGGGACGGGTTCGGGGACTGGGACTGGGACGGGTTCGGGTACGGGTTCGGATCGGGATTGCGTTTCACGATGGGCGCAACATGCCGAATGCTCGCGGGCACGGCGCTCGTCTTGAGATCAGCGTCAGCGCCATGCGCGATCCAAAAACTCAAGAGCTCCGTTTCGCTGCTATTCAGCTGCGGTTCATCGATCGGTGGCATGTGCTTGTCATCACTCGCCGCGAGATGAATCCGTGTCATCAGTGTTCCGCGCGTCGGATCATTCGGCACGACAGCAGCACCCGTCTTGCCGCCCGTGAGCAGCGCACCAAGCGAATCCGTGCGCAGCTTGCCCTTCTGTTTTTCAGCGCCGTGGCATCGACCACACTTGTTCGCGAGCGTGGGCGCGATCAGATCTCGAAACGCCAGACCATCGTTCGCGGTCGTGACGGGGACGCCGCTCGTGGTCGTGGCGACTGTCGTGGTGGTGGGATTGGGTGATGGATCGACCGTGGCTGTCGAGGTCGGTTTGGTGGTCGTCGTCGCAGTCGACGAGTCACCATGGGTCGAGATGCCGGCAGAAGCCTTCAACAGCAATCCGCGCGCGCCGTCTGGCACGAGCACATCACGCACTTTGAGATCCGGGCTCGCGCCGCGGTCGATCCAAAACTGGATGAGATCGAGCTCTTCGGCCGTGATTTGCGGCTTGTCCGCTGGCGGCATGTGCTCGTCTTCTGTCGTCGGCTTCTGGATGCGCGTGACCAGCAAGCTCTTCTCGGAGTGTCCCGCGACGACCGCCGCTCCGTCGTCTCCGCCTTTCATGATGGCTTCGAGACTGTCGACACGCAGGCCGACTTTCGATTTTTCAGCGCCATGACACTCGAAGCATTTGTCCTTCAAGATCGGCATCACCACATCTGAAAAAACTTTTGGATCGCTAGCGACCGTAGGCGCAGGTGGCGGCGTGTCTTGTGCGGCTTGATCCGTACTGCCCACGAGGCCCTTCATGAAGGATGGCGCGAACTGCACGAGGTAGTTTTCGCCGTGAGTCATCGAGCCGCCGAAGTGCGCGCCGATCGAAAGCAACAAGACCGTGATCCCCACCGAACCCCGGTAAAACAGCCTCGAAACGCCGCGCTGCGTCACCATGGTCCACGCGAGCACGCACGCCGCCGTGCCGATCACAGTGGCCAGCGTCAGCAAGCGATGGAGCCGCAAGAGCTTGGCGGGGTAACCACCGCCGTGCGCGAGCATGAGTCCCATCGCGAACGCAGCGATCGCAGTCGCGAGCGCAAACGCAATCACAGTAGAGAGGGCCGGATCGACCTTGGCGCGAATCGACTTCGAAACCGAGAGCCCCTCGAGCAGCGCAAGCAGCAAGATGATGCCAATCGGCAGGTGCACCGCGAGAGGATGAAAGCGCCCCAAAAATGAGATCGCGTCGGGATTTTTGCCCGGCGTACCGAGCGCCACATCCAAAAGGATCGCCAGTGCGATTCCGCCCGCTGCCAGTGCAAACGGCGCTCGATTTGGCTTGGTCTCTGTCACGTTGAGATGCCTTCGTTAATAGCATTATACGCTCGCACCGCCTTGTCGGATCATTGGTATCCTGGCCCGGTGAACGCACCCCACTGACATGACTTCCAGCCTCACGCGTCGTTCGTTTTTGGAGCTCAGCGCCGCAGGAGCGCTCGCTGCCTGCGATCGTGGTTCGCCGGGCTCCGCTCCCGCGCCCTCTGCGAGCATCACACCGCCCAAGACGACCGCCTGGCCTGAGAAGGTCAAGGATCTGATCCTTCACTCGGAGCGGCCACCCAACCTGGAGATGCCGCTCCACTACCTGTCGCACGATCTGACCCCGAACGATGCGTTCTTCGTTCGCTGGCATCTGTCTGTGGTGCCGACCACCATCGACATGCGCACGTTTCGTTTGCAAGTGACGGGTGAAGTCGAGAGCGAGCTGTCTCTCACTTACGAAGACTTGCAGAAGCTCGAGTCGGTCAGCGTGGTCGCCGTCAATCAGTGCTCGGGAAATTCGCGAGCGCTTTCTTCTCCGCGCGTGCCCGGAGTTCAATGGCAACAGGGCGCGCTGGGGAATGCGCGTTGGACCGGCGTGCGTCTGCGCGATGTGTTGGATCGAGCTAAAATCAAGGCCTCTGCGAAGGAGATCACTTTTCGCGGGTTGGACAAGCCCCCGCTCGAATCGGTGCCTGCGTTCGTGAAGTCACTCGACGTCGCGCAGGCGCGGCAAGAAGATGTCCTCGTCGCTTATGCGATGAACGGCGCCCCGCTCCCCATGCTCAATGGCTTCCCCCTACGGTTGGTGGTGCCTGGCTGGTACTCCACCTATTGGGTCAAGGCGCTCACAGAGATCAAAGTTCTCAGTGAGGCGTTCCAAGGATTCTGGGTAGCCAAGGCATACCGAATCCCCAAGACAGATGGCGCGGACGAATCTCCTACGCAACTCGCCAAGGAGACGGTCCCCATCTCGCGCATGAACATCAGGTCTCTCTTCGTGCAACCCGAGCCCAACGAGTCCATCGCCGCTGGCACTCCCTACCTACTCGAGGGCATCGCGTTCGACGGTGGTGCGGGCATTCGCGATGTAGAGGTCTCCACAGATGGAGGCAAAACATGGCTACAAACAAGCCTGGATCGCGATCTGGGGAAGTACTCGTTTCGTCGTTGGCGAACGACTTGGGTACCGACCACCAAGGGTGATGCCTCTGTGATGGTGCGGGCCACGAGCACGCTCGGAGAAGCACAGCGTCCCACCGCTCAATGGAACCGCGCCGGGTACATGCGCAACGTCTATGAGCGAGTCGAGGTTAAGGTCACATGACCCGACCTATCCTAAGTGTCTTGGTGGCCATCCTTATGTCGTGCGCAAAACGGGACGACCCTCCTGAGACCGTGCTTGCCGCAGCGCCCAATCCCTCGGTGCATGTGATGACGCTCCCTGAGCCGCCCTACGACCTTCCCGAGGCGGCGGGCAAGGACCTCGCGCTGGGGTTCTGCGTCACTTGTCACTCTGGCCGTTACATCACCGATCAGCCACGACTGGCGCGAAAGACCTGGACCGCCGAAGTCGACAAGATGATCAAAACCTACGGCGCGCCCATTCCGCCTGAGAAAACAGCCGCTCTCGTTGACTACCTCGTGGCGGCAAACGGTCACGAAGACTGACGTGCCCAACGACGCGCTCGCTGCGATCCTCTCGACGCCCGAGCGCCGCTTCATCGCGCGCCTCTTCGATCCGCGCGTCACCTATCGTCTGACTCGCTTCGCGATACTTAGGTTATTGGCGCTCGTGTATCTGGTCGGGTTTTGGGTTGCTTATGCTCAGATGGTCCCGCTGGTCGGACACTTAGGTATCCGTCCCGCCGATCAGTTCCTCGATCGAATCGCCACGTACGAGGGCTCGCGCGCGGCCGGTTTTTGGGCAGATCCGTCATTATTCTGGATCACGGGTACCTCGGACTTTGCGTTGCGCGCAGTGAGCGTTCTTGGCATCGCACTCTCACTCGCCGCTCTGTTTGGGGCGACCAACGCCGTGCTGCAGTTCGTGTTGTGGGTGCTCTACCTTTCCCTCGTCCACATTGGACAACTCTTTTATGGATACGGCTGGGAGTCTCAGCTCCTCGAGACAGGCTTTCTCGCCGTTTTTCTTTGCCCGCTCTTGTCGGTGCGACCGTTGCCCGCGCGCGGCCCGCCCGTGGTCGTGATCTGGCTGTTTCGATGGTTGATCGTGCGGGTGATGCTCGGCGCAGGACTGATCAAGTTGCGCGGCGACACCTGCTGGCGCGACCTAAGTTGTCTGGTCTATCACTACGAGACCCAGCCAGTTCCTAACCCCCTTAGCTCAGTGTTGCATCGAGCGCCCTTATGGTTTCATCAAGGGGGCGTTTTGGCGAATCACTTCGTCGAGCTGGTGGTGCCTGTCTTCGCCTTGTCACCGCGCACCCTCCGTCACATCGCGGGGGCGCTGCTCGTGCTCTTTCAGGTGACGCTGATCGCGAGCGGCAATCTGTCTTTTCTCAACTGGCTCACGATCGTTCCCGCGCTCGCCTGTTTTGACGACAGCGTATGGAAGCGCCCTGTTTCGCGCCGTTTCATCGGTTTGCCCGTCGCGGCGGGCGTGTGGCACCAGCGCATGTCATACGGGCTCGCGTTCGTGATTGGTGCGCTCAGTCTCGACGTGGTGGCCAACCTGCTGTCGCCCTCGCAGGTGATGAACACCTCTTATGATCGCTTCTCGATCGTCGGATCATACGGAGCGTTTGGCACGGTCAGTCGGGAGCGATACGAAGTCGTCCTCGAAGGCACGAGCGCCGAGGTGATCGACGAGTCAACCGTGTGGCAGGCGTACGAACTGCCGTGCAAGCCAGGCGATCCGGCGCGACGACCTTGCTTCATCACGCCGTATCACTACCGACTGGACTGGCAGATGTGGTTTCTGCCGATGTCGGATCCGCGCGACTGGCCTGAGGATTGGTTGACTCATTTGGCAAGCATGCTCCTCGACGGCAATCGTTCGATCGCGCCGTTGTTCGCGGTCGATCCGTTTCCAAGTTCACCCCCGCGTTGGGTGCGCGCGGAAGTTTACTTGTATCGATTTGCGCAAGCGAATGAAGACGGATGGTGGCATCGGGAACTGGTGGGGGAGTATTTGCGTCCGGTGCGACGGGATGATCCCGAGCTCCGCGAGGTGCTCAGGAGAAATCATTGGGAGAAGTGAGGGGCCCCATCTCGCGCGAAGAGAGGTGTACTCAAGTGACTCGACGGATCTCCCGATGATGCCGCATCTCTGCGCGAGGACGTGCGGTCCGCTCGGCCGGGAGGGCCGGGAGGGGCCCCATCTCCCTAGAGTCGGCTGCTCACTGACTCGCGCGCGACGTCTCCAACGATCGGATACGAGTAGTCCTCACCGATGAAAATTTTGTACGCCGCATAGAGGTGAAAACCGAGAAACACCGGGATGGCCGCACCGCATGTGAGCACGGACAGGACAGTACCGAGCAACGACCAGAGCAACGCTTGAAGCGCGTGGTACTCCGCCCAACGAGAGTCGTTACGTTTGATCAAGTAGACAACGAGTGGCGCGAGAAACCATGCGAACGCGGTTCCACCATGCGCGATGATGGCGGACAGGCGGTCGCTTGATGAACGATCTTGCGAATACGAATCAACTTCGATCACGGAAACGATTCACTCCTCGAGACCGCTGTGGCCTCGTGAAGACTCTTCGCTTGAGGGTGGGAGAAATTTCAAAGAATCGCCAAGTAGGCAACAATCAGCCACCTCGCGCGACGATCCCATCCGCGCCCGTCGCCCATCCGCGCCCGTCGCCGTTCCCGCGCCCGCACCCGCACCTGTCGCCGCACCCGTCCCCGTGGCCGCACCCGTCCCCGCACCCGCACCCGTCCCACGTGGCCGCACCCGTCCCCGTCGCCGATGCCGTTTTCTCTACGCTTCGTTTTGGACTTCGTGCTCGAAGCGCTCGAGGCCGCGCTTGTGCACGACCAACGCGCCGCGCTCTTCGAGGACCTTGCCGGCGAGAGACACCTTGATGGTCACCGGAAAGCGATACCACCGTGGAGCGCGCGCGAAGCGGACGCGATGCGCGTGCACGTCGAGCACGGGAACGAGCTTCTCGGCGTCGTCGAGTCGAGTGAAAATTGGCGAGAGATCGTAGCGAAAGACCTGGCGCACGCGTGTGATGCCGCTGGTCACCAAAGCGCGCGCGGGCTCGATCGTTCCGCGTTGCGTGAAGCAAATGCGCGTGACGGCTACTTTGGCGCCACTCTCTGGATTCAGAGGGTCAGGCTCGGAGACGGTTTGTTCGTCGATGGATTCGCGCACCGAGAGCACCAAACCAGCGACTGCCGCTTTGCGCGGAGCCATCCAGGCGACGACACGTTGGGCGTAGAGGCGGTGCACGCGGCCTGTCACCCAGCTGAGGCCGACTTCTTTCAGTCGATCACGAACGGCGTAAGAAATGCCGGCAACCACCGTGAGCAGCATGAATCCAGTGAGCGCGCGCGACGAGGCTGTTGCTTGCTTGATCAGCGCGATTTGGAGCACGAACGCGCCCATTGCCGCGATGATTCCGGCGAACGCGGCGACCACGTGATGCATGCGCTGCGAGACGGCATATCGCTTGGCGGTGAGAAAAAGGACCTCTTGAAAGTGCTTCTTCAGGCGACTCGCGCGATCGAGGTAGCGCTCGAGCGCTTTCGACGAATCGTGCGTCGCTTGGAGAAATCCCTGCTCCGAGCGATAGGCGAGTTCTGCCTTGAGCGCAGTCGCTACTGCGTCTTCGGCACGAAGCGCCAACTCGGATTCTGCGAGCGGCTCAAGCGCGCGTTCTGCGCCGCTGAGCAATTCGAGCAAACGAACACTTAGGTATTCGTCGCAAAGCTCGCGCTCTTTTCGAATCTCTACCGCGGGTGGATGCTCTGCGTTTCGCAGGCGTCCGCGCGTGCGCTCCACGATGGCGGTCGCCGTGCCGAGCCATTGGAGCAAGCCGGCCTCGATCGCAGCGCGATCGTCAGTGAAGGGCGAAGCGGCCAGTCGACAATGCCGCGACAGAGCGTCACCCGCGCGAGTCAATTGAGAGGCAACCGCTACGGCCAGTCGACGCAAGCCGTCGATCGTCGATGCATCGAACGCCGGGCTCTCTTCGGGACCGTCGAAACGCGCGAGTTCTTGCAGCTGATCCCACGGCGCGTGCTTGGTGAACACGTTCGTCGGAATCTCGATGGTGACTTCCGCGGAGTAGTCTTGCTCGCTTGTTTGGGGCAGCGGCAAGCTGACGATCCACTCGACTCTTGATGCGTCATGCACTCCAAGGCGAACCTCGGCGCTCTGAGTCGACTCTTCGGAGGCAACTGATTTAGCGGAGATCCACTGGAG
>JAYVXK010000617.1:0-5555 GCA_043785265.1 Myxococcales bacterium
GACGTTCGCGCAGTCGCCGGTGCAAATACCTTGGTTGCACGTGAGACCCAGATTGGGATCGCAGTCGTTGGTGATGTACCCGTCGCCCTTGCTGTTGCAGAGCGTGCCTTGCGAGCCATTGCAGCTGCCCGTACCTGGGATGCACTTGACGCACCCATAACCATCCGCGCACGTGAGAGTCTTTGGCGTGCAGTCATCCGCGACGAGATTGCCCTTGGTGTCACACGTATAGGCAACATTGCTCACGCAGCTAATGCCAGGCGGTGAACAACCGCTGTCGACCAACTGACCCGAGTCGACGACGCCGGACTCTGGCACCGTAAAGCCGTCAGGGAATTGAACGTCGAGCGATGCGTCGAGACCGGGGTCGGGGATCGTACCGTCTTGTCCAGGCGGAATCCCCGTGTCCTTACCAATGATGATGCTGGTGTCGGTGTTGTCACCGCTGTCGGGATCGGGAAGGACCGTCCCCACGCCTCCATCGCTCCCGCACGCATAGACGAAAGCGGTTAGGGACACCAACGAAGCCAAGAACAGCGCCTTACGCATGACGAAGCCTTTCCCTAGTGGGCTGACTCATCTCTCGCAAATCGGCGAGCAATCAAGACAGCGCCACATTGATAGAATCGCACTGATTGCGCGCGCTCACAAGAGGAGAAAGATGCGGCTCTGCAGGCGAGTCGAGGCAAAACGGCAGCAAAAAAAAGAGGGAAAGGGCGTTATTCGTAAAATTCGGGCGCATCGGCGTCAGCGTCGATTGCGGCGTCTGGCTCTTCGGTATCCGGCAGAGCGATCGCGTCGAGTGCTTCGTCGTCTTTGATGCGTAGGGCGTCGAAGTCGTCTTTGTCTTTGGAGGGCAACACGCGAACGCCGTCGAGTTTGAGCGCGAGCGGGTCCATGAAAATTTCTCCGCGCTTGACCGCAAAGTGCAAATGCGGCCCCGTGGCGCGTCCGGTCTGGCCGACATAACCAATCAGTTGACGAGTCTCGACGTGATCGCCTGCGTGGATGTTGGGAGCGATGCGTGACATGTGGCAATAGGCGCTCGTGAGTCCGTTCGGATGATCGATCTGCACCATGTTTCCGCAGGGACCGCCGTCTCCCGCGCTGCGCACGATACCTGATGCGGCTGCATAAATTGGTGTGCCGCTCGGCGCCGCGAAGTCGACTCCGTTATGAGGCATCACCACGTGCAACACAGGATGCATGCGGTAGGGGTTGAAGCGCGACGAGATGCGCGCGAGCGGCACGGGCGACCTCCATCCGCCGTGATACGGCTGGCGTCCCTTGCCGTCGTAGTAACCGCCGCGCGATCCCCGCTCGTCTTTGTGCGCTGGCTCGGTCCATCCCTTCGCGTACCAATACACACGAACGGCAGCGCGTTTGAGCCCCGTCCATTCGACCGCATCGAGTGCGCCATAACGCACGAACTCGCCATCGAGACGATCCTCAGTCGCGACGATCCGAAGTTTGTCTCCCGCGTGCAAGTCGGACAGTTCTGCGTGGCCGTCGAGTGCGTCATCGATGAGCGAAACGATTTCATCCCGTAATCCAGCCTGTTTGAGCGTTGCACGCAGATCGTCACCAAGAACGAAACCGACCGCGACAGAGACCTTGTCAGGCTCCAGATCGAGTTTGGTCGCGACGAGTTCATCGTGCTCGTCCAGCTTGGCTTGCCAAACATCGAACGGACCAGACACCAGCTCGAACGCAAAAAGCTGCGTGCCCGCGTCCGTGTCGCTTCGTCTCTCCGCGAAGAACGCATCCTTCGGGTTGGCGCGATCGAGACTCTTCACGTGCGCGTAGGCCTTGATCACACGTCGCGATTCTTTGTCCGTGAGACCAGACGCGAGCATCGCGGAGAGCAGACCCTTCTTGCCAACCGTTCCGGTGAGAATCTGCGACCGAGAATCGCTCGTGTCATCGACGATGCGCCACACATGCGGACGTCGCGGCGGCTGCTCGACGCCAGCGTCAGCAGTCTGCGGCGCACTCGCTGCTTGCTGCGGAACATTCGCGATCACGATCGGCGGAGGTGCAACGACCGCAATGGGTCGTCGTGCGATCCACGCAGCCGGCAGCGTAATCGCAGCAATGGCAACAACCCCGCACACCCATCCGACGAATGATGCGACCCGCGGCGTCCACCGATCTCGAAACGACCCACGCCGCAGATCAGACGGAGACGGGAGCGGGGACGGGGACGGAGACGGGAGCGGGGACGGAGACGGGAGCGGGGACGGAGACGGGAGCGGGGACGGAGACGGGAGCGGGGACGGAGATCCCGGCGCGGCCTCGGATCCTCCTTCGGCCTCGGATCTAGCCTCCGAATCGTTCGGGCTCTCAGGCGTTTCGCTCTCCGACACTTTCAGGCTCGCAAGGCTAGCGCGTTTTCGCTACACGTGGAGACTCATGGATGAGCGTGTCAAGCAGATGCTTTTGCTCGGTCGAGAGCACTACGGCAAGCGTGAGTTCGACAAAGCAGAACAGTTGCTGCGTCAAGTGCTCGACCACGATGATCGATTTGCGGACGTTCACGACATGCTCGGTGTGATCGCACACGCACGTGGCGCGTTTCTTCAAGCGGAGCAGCACTTCGAGCGCGCACTCGAGATCAACCCAGCGTACACCGAAGCGGCCCTCAATCTCGCAGTGACCTACAACGATCGCGGCAAGTACGAAGCGGCGCGTGCGGTGTACTCGCGCATCAAAGGCAAGCCATCGGGCAACGTTCAGGGTCTCGATCCGTTTGCGCGCGGCAAGCTGGCCAACATGCACGCCGATCTCGCGCAGGCCTATGCCGACAGCGGGCTACCGCGTGAAGCGATCGCCGAACTCGAGAAAGCCGTTGGCCTCTGCCCCAACTTTGCGGATCTCCAGACGCGACTCGGCACACTGCTTCGCGAGGCGAACGAACCTGCGCGTGCTCGTGTCCACTACGAGGCCGCCATCGCTTCGCGCCCCAGTTTCGTGCCTGCGCGCGTGCAGCTCGGCGTGACACTCCTCGCGCTCTCCGAAGGCACGCAGGCCGAGGAGCAGTGGAACAAGGTCCTCGAGATCGAGCCCGACAACACCCAGGCCAAGATGTACCTGCGCATGTCAGCGGCGAACCGCGCCAAGACCAGCGGGTGACCCGATCGAGTTCGGGGGCAGATCTGCGCGCTCAGATTCGCGAATGGCGAAAACTGGGACTGCGACAACAATTCCGCGCCGCGTGGACTCGTCTCCGTGGCGGTGAACTCACACCCGTGCGCGCAGCGTTGAGTGTGGCTGTCGGACTTTTCATTGGCGTGACGCCGCTCTACGGTTTGCACTTGTTGCTCGTCATGGCGGTATGCCTGCCATTCAGGCTCGACGTGCCCATCTCGTACCTCGCCGCCAACATCTCGATGCCGCTGATCTCCCCATTTTTAGCGCTCGCGGAGATCGAGATCGGCTCGATGGTGCGGACAGGTGCGTGGCGCGCGCTGTCGATCGACGTCATCAAACGCGAAGGCGTGCGGCCCTTTCTTGGTGACGTCATCGTCGGTGTTGCTGTGTTCGCCCCATCGACGGCTGCGCTCGGTGGCTCGGTCACCTACGGAGTTGCGCGTCTCGGTCGCTACCTACGGCGCGGTTCCGCGACGCCGCCATGATCGACAAGCAGCTCATCGCGAAGATTGCGGCTCGCTTCGAACGCACGGGCACCCGTTTTTACGTCCGAGGCAAACTCGGCGGAGATCCGATTTGCGAGCAGGTGGTCTCGCTGGGAAAAAAGAATGGCGGCCTCGGCGAAGTCGTCGACGTCGGGTGCGGACGCGGACAAATGGGCTTGTTATTGCTCGAACTCGAGCTCGCGACACGCGCAGACGGTTTCGATTGGGACGAAGACAAAATCGCTGAAGCAACTCGAGCCGCAGGGGAGGACGCGCGCGTTCACTTCTCGCGCGGTGACACGCGAACCGAAGCGATTCGACCCTGCGACACAGTTCTCATGCTCGACGTGTTGCACTACCTCACCGACGAAGAGCAAGCCGCGCTCGTCCTGCGCGCCGCCCGGAGTGCGCGTCGCATGGTCATCATTCGAGAGCTCGATCCGGATCGAGGTTGGCGGAGCACGATGACTCGCATCCAAGAGGCCATCACCACCTTCTTTCGTTACAACGTGGGCGCGCGCGTGCGCATTCGTCCGATTGCGCCAATCACCGAGTGCCTAAAAAATGAGGGTTTTGTGGTCTCCGTCGAGCCGAGCTGGGGAGGAACACCGTTTGCGAATGTCGCAATTCTGGCGACCCGCGAGTCGGTCAATCAATGAATCATCGAGTCAGCTAGTCGTTGGACCACTCGACCACTGCATCGAAGCGTTTGCCGAACTGAGATGCCGCGAGTTTGGCTACGTCGAGCACGGTGCTGTTGATTCCGAGATCGGTGAGAGACGTCACACCCAGCTCGCGGATGCCGCATGGCACGATGCGATCGAACATGCCCAGATCGGTGTTCACGTTGAACGCGAAGCCATGCATGGTCACCCACCGAGAGAGGCGCACGCCGATCGCGCCGATCTTCGCGATGCGTCGAAAGGGCGACAGCTCCGCCGCGCTCGTCATCTGCGGCCACTCACGCAACGAGTCACGATCCACCCACACGCCGATGTACTTCGGATCATCCGGCACGAGCCCCGCGCCGATTTCAAATTGCGCGCACAGCGACACCATGATTTCAGCTAAATCGCGGACGTATTTGCGTACGTCGCAACGATCCGGTCTTAGGTCGAAAATGGGATACGCGACGAGTTGACCAGGACCGTGAAACGTAACGTCGCCCCCGCGTCCTGTTTCGTAGAGACCAATACCGAGGCGAGCGCGCTCGTCATCCGAGACGACGACATTTTCCAGGTCTGCGCCGCGACCGAGAGTGATGACAGGGTCATGTTCGAGCAACAGCAACGTGTCGCCGATTTTCTGGTCGATGCGATCGCGGAGCAGCGTCTCTTGGAGCTCGTGCGCTTTGCCATATTCGACGCGCCCGAGATAGCGTGCATGGATCGCGCGCCGCACTAGTGCCTCGATTCTCTTGAATCGACGGCACAAGGAAATTCGCGGGAGCGAGTTTCGGGTTTGGGCGGAGCCCAAGTTGACCGTCCAGTGACGCGATTTCGCTGCGAAGCAGCGTGTTCGCAGAACCCATCGCTTCGATGGAATCGCGGCACCTTCAGCTCCGGTAGTTCGGGGCTTCTTCGGTGATGATCACATCGTGCACGTGACTCTCACGCAAACCCTGCGAAGTAATCCGCACAAACCGCCCATTTTGCCTGAGATGCGCGATGTTCGCCGAGCCCGTGTAGCCCATGCCCGCGCGCAGGCCGCCCACGAGTTGATACAAAATCGACGCGAGCGATCCGCGGTGAGGCACGCGGCCTTCGATGCCCTCGGGAACGAGCTTCTCGTCTGCGGCGCCCGCTTGACCGTAACGATCCTTGCTGCCTTTTTTCATCGCGCCGAGCGAGCCCATGCCTCGATACACTTTGTAGGAGCGACCTTGATACAAAACGAGATCACCTGGCGACTCGTCGGTGC
>JAYVXK010000618.1:0-1617 GCA_043785265.1 Myxococcales bacterium
AAAAAATGGCCCGCATGCGCACCCTTCGCTTCTTCCTCGTTCCTTTCGTCGTCGCGGCATCCGGGGCATGCGGCGGTGGTGACGCGACCCTTCCGATCGACGTCGACTCATCCACCGATGCTCCTCAATCCAAGGACACCTCCACCGCCGACACCTCGATGCGCGACAGTTCGCTCTTGGACTCGTCACAAGACTCCTCGCAGGCGGACTCGTCGCAGACCGATGCGCCGACAGACGCGCCCGCTGACGTCGTTCTAGAAGCGTCGATCGACGCAGGCCCTGATGCCAGCGTGCTGGGCTGCACCATCAACCAACAGTGCGCCAAGGTCGAGTATTGCGACAAAGGGGTCGGAAATTGCGGGGGATCGGGGACGTGCCTGACACGTCCGCAAATTTGTCCGAACATCTACAAGCCCGTGTGCGGCTGCGACAAGAAGACCTATTCGAACTACTGTTTCGCGCACGCGGCCGGCGTCAGCATCGACTACAACAGCACCTGCGAGTGACGCCAACCTGTCCGGGTGCTTGACGAACTGTCATCGCGTGACATTATGGCGTAGCCATGGACGCAACGTCACTCCCCACCGCGCTTGAAGCCATCACAGTTCTCGTCGTCGACGATGAACGCTCCAATCTCGAATCGCTCGAGAAGATCTTCGCGAAGGAGAACATGCGTGTGCTCACTGCACCTGGTGCCAAGCTCGCGCTCGATCTCGTGCGACAACATCGTGTGCATGTCGTCCTGACCGACTTGATGATGCCGGGCACCACCGGGTTGGAGTTGCTCCGCGCGCTGAAAGAAATCGCTCCTGAGGTCGAGGTCGTACTCATGACAGCGTATGGCACTGTCGAAGCGGCAGTCAGCGCGATGCGCGAAGGCGCCTATGACTTCGTCGAGAAACCTCTCAAGCGGCTCACCATCGTCAAGAGCGTGCGCAAAGCGGCAGAGCGACAAAAGCTCGTCGCAGAAAATCAATCGCTCAAGCAAGAACTCAAGTTGCTGACGACGAGAGACATCATCGGTAGTTCACCGACCTGGCGACGTGTCGTGGACGTGGCGACCCAGGCGGCGCCGAGTCTCGCCACTGTGCTCGTTCTTGGAGAGAGCGGTACAGGAAAGGAATTGCTCGCGAGGTACATCCACGAGCGGAGCGCACGCAGCAAAGGGGCCTTTATTGCGGTCAATTGCGCGGCAATTCCGGAGAGCATTTTGGAGAGCGAGCTCTTCGGACACGAGCGCGGCTCCTTCACCGGCGCAGTTGCCAAACGGGAAGGTCGCTTCGCCAAAGCATCCGGCGGCACCTTGTTTTTGGACGAAATCGGTGAGCTGTCGCAAGCGGTCCAGGTCAAGCTGTTGCGCGTTTTGCAAGAGGGTGAGTTCGAGCCCGTCGGCGGCAACACCATGCGCGCAGACGTACGCGTCGTCGCCGCCACCAATCGCGACTTGCTCGCCGAGGTGCAAGCGGGTCGCTTTCGAGAAGATCTCTACTATCGACTCAACGTCATTCAGATTGTCGCACCACCCCTTAGGTCTCGTCGCGAAGACATCCCGTTGTTGGTCGATCACTTCCTTGGCATGTACGCCGCCAAGAATGGCAAACCGCGAATGACACCCAC
>JAYVXK010000619.1:0-5544 GCA_043785265.1 Myxococcales bacterium
GGTGCGGTGGGACTCAAGCGCGGTGTGTTCGAAGAAGCGCACGGCGGCACGTTGTTTCTCGATGAGATGGGAGACATCACGCCGAAGATGCAGGTGCAGTTGCTGCGGGTACTCCAAGAGGGCGAAATTCGGCGCGTCGGATCGTCCGAGACTGTGAAGGTCGACGTGCGCGTGGTGGCGGCGACCAACCGCGACATGAAAGCCGACGTGACGAGCGGACGGTTTCGCGAAGACCTCTATTTTCGCCTCCAAGTGGTGACCGTGCGCGTGCCACCGTTGCGCGAGCGCAAGCAAGACATTCCGATTTTGCTTCGTCACTTCATCGCGCGGCATGCCGATCGTCTCAAGCGACCCGTACCCAACGTCGCGCCCGAAGTGCTCGAGGCTCTCGAGGCTTATTCGTTTCCTGGCAACGTGCGCGAGATGAGTCACATCGTGGAGCGCGCAATGTTGCTCGCACGAGAGGGCGTGATTACTGCGGCCGATCTTCCCAAGGAGCTCACACAGACTTGGACCGAGGCGACCGCGTCGAACGCTCAGGGGACTCTCGGCGATGACTGGCCGACTCTTGGCGTGCTCGAACGCCGATACATCGATCGGGTTTTGTCTCGCACCGGTGGCAACAAGACGCGCGCCGCTGAAGTCCTCGGGATCGATCGACGGACGCTCAATCGCATGTTTGCCCGCGAGCGCGCAGCCACCGCGTCGGCGCGTGGGGAGACGCCCCCTGTCGAGACCGATGACGACGACGCCGCCGACGATTGATCGCTCGCGCAGACGAGACTACTCACTTGCCGAGTGACCGCCCTGCTCGAATGCTTGCTCGCGCAACCCACCGCGAAAGAAACTCTTCAGCGTGCGCTCGCGTCTGGTCGTGTCCATCACGCGATGCTGTTCGACGGGCCAGATGGCGTCGGCAAGGAGCTCGCTGCGTTTGGCCTAGCGCAAGCTTTGGTATGCGAAAAACGAGCTGCTGGTGACGGGCGGGCATGCGGCGTTTGCAGCGCGTGCATGCGAGCGATCCCTCGCGACGCGGCTACGTCGAAGGGTGGTCAGCACTCGAAAGCGAGCGGTCTTCCAGCCCATCCTGATGTGATTGTGCTCGAACGCGGCGCCTACGAACCAGCGGCCATCGGGCGCCGCACACCAGAGACGCAAGATCTCTCCATCGACCAAGTGCGCACTCTCGTGCTCGCACGCGCTGCGTTTCCGCCACACGAGGGACGTGCGCGCGTCTACGTGGTTCGACGCGCTGACGAACTCAGCACGTCGGCGGCGAATGCGCTTTTGAAGACGCTCGAAGAACCGTCACGCAATAGTTACTTCGTGCTCGTGACGTCGCGTCCGGGTTCACTGCTCTCGACCATTCGGTCGCGCACGCAACGCATTCGCTTCGGTTATTTGCCAGACGACGTAGTCGCCAAGATTGGGGCTGAACACGGCCTCGAGCCCGAGCGCGCGAGGTCACTCGCCTTGCTCGCAGGCGGCAGCATGTCGGCTCTCTTGGGTCTCGCCGATCCGGAAGCGACCGATGCGCGCGAAGCATTTGTCACGCGTGCGATCGCTGCCACGAGCGCAGGGCATATCGGACCTGCGCTTGATCTCGCTGCAGAAGCCAAACAAACCAAAGACGGTCTCGATGAGCGACTGCTGGCTTTGGCCGCGCACCTCGCAACCAAAGGTCGCTTGGCCGGGAACGACGCACTCCGAACGGCAAAACAATATCGTGTGGTGATGCAGGCCATCACCGATCTCGATCGCAACGCGTCCACACAATTGACGATCGAATCGATGATCCTCCGAATGCGTCAAGCCTAGAACAGCTCGGTGCTCTAAGATTCAGCCGGATTGTCGCCCTCGCCGTTGGGCAGCACGTCGTAGGTACCCTCCTCGAGCGGCGAGCCGCGCCAAGCACGCGAAGTGCCCGATGAAGCCAAGACGAGCAGGACGTCTCCTGCGGCCGTTGTGTATTCTGCAACAATTGCCGAGTCACCGACGTCGGGCGCCCCGCTCCCAATTCTCGTGACTCGCAGAGGAAGACGACGAACGCGATCGAAACGATCGCCGCCCTGTTCGATCGCGCTCGGCGGCTCGCCAGTAATCAGGACCGTGCCCTCTGCCAGCGGACTGAGCCAGGTCAGCGACGGCTGCGGACTTGGTTTCACGTAGAGCGCGCGATCACCCCCAGCGTCCGGCGCGATGTAGAGAACAGCGACCGGTAGATCTTCAGAAAAAACGAGCCCACCCGCGAGCCACGCTTCGTCGCCTCCTGCCCGCAGCACGACGTCTCCGAGTTTGCATGGGAACTGTTCGAGATCGAGTTTGGTCTTCACTGGTTTGATGACTGGTTTTGGGGTGGCGCTTTGGTTCTTGTCGTTGGCTTCGGTGGGTGGCTGCGGTGGCTCTTTCTTCATGGCGCCCCGCGCGAGAAAGCGTCCGACCAACACACCCGTGGCGACGAGGGCGCCCGTGAGGAGCAGACTCAAGGCGAGGCCTCGATGGACGCTTCGATCGCAAACGCAGCTTGAAATGCGAGCGCGCGCGCAGTCACCCATGCGTAGGCATCGGTGCCATGAAGGTCCGAGGGCGGAAGGAGATCTGCGATCACCGCGGCCATGTCTGCGAGGCCAGCAATCGATGCGACTCGTTCCAAGGTGATGCCGCCAATTGCGACGAGCGGCATCTTCTTGGGATGCAGCTGAACGATGCGCGCGGCGGCGGCAAGACCTGAGAGCCCAACCGCGGGGTCGGCTTTCTCCTTCGTGCGCGTCGCAAAGATCGGACCGTATGCGACGTATCGTGGACCGGCATCGAGCGCGTGCGCCAGTTGTGCCTCGGTGTGAGTCGAGATCCCAAAAGGCATCGTCTGCGAGATCGCGCGAACCTGATCAGGTGACGCATCATCCTGCCCGATGTGCACCATGTCGCACGCGCCAAGCACGGCCAGTTCTGCGCGATCGTTGGCGACGAGCGGAACCCCTCGCTCGCGACACGCGGGTGCGAGCGTGCGCAAGAGAGACAGCACTTCGCGGGGAGACACGTTCTTTGCGCGCAGCTGGAGGGCGGCAGGACGTGCCACAAGAAGTGCGTGCGCGAACTTCGCGACGTCGAGGCTCAAGGCCCGAACACTCGTGAGATCGACGATGGCGTAGAGTCCGCGCATGATGCGTCCGCTACCCGCGAGCTTTGAAGGCGTCAACCACAGCGGACGCCTTTGATACTCGTGCGATCGAGGCGCAGTCGACAAACCCCTTCATTTGCGGGCGGATCAATCGCCAACAAATCTCCGCGCCCGGCTTCGTCCCAGCTCTCGCGACCTTCATGATCGCGATCGAGGACCGCGGCGCGAGCGCTCGCAGAAACCAACGACTCGCCGCGAAGCACTTGCCCGCAGACCACGAGTTCTCTCTTTCCTTTGCTCACGATCGCTCGCGAGATGACTCGGACGAGACCGCGCTGATCGCCGATCGCTTGGCGTAACGAAGCGCCATCTTTGCGAAGTACGAGGTACGAATACGTCAGACCTTGCCAACGCAGTCCTGCCGCGCGAGCCAGAGGCGCGAGCCATTGAGGCAGATCGAGACTGCGATCCTCGTGACACCAATCGGTCGGCGCTGCGAGCGCAGGACACGCCTCCGCATGCAAGCAGGGCGCGAAAGGCGCGACTCCGGCGCGCGCGAGGCGATCGCGAACACGATGGAGATGGCGTGTCCGATCGCGAAGTGCGGGCTCCACCACCACGAGCGCTCCTCCGATGGACAGCTGATTGAACCACTCTTGCAGCACAGCTTGGTGCCGAGTCGCCCGCGCGTCTTCGTCGAGCTCCAGGTCCATTTCCGAGAGCACCTGTCCCAGCATGATCAAATCAAAATCGCCCTTGATTGAGGCGCGATGGTGGGTTTTGACTTCGACCTCGACGCCCCCCACATGCGACGCGCGACGGGCGATCGACAGCCCCACTCTCATCGCATCTGCGTCCGTATCGATCCATGTAGAGTGCACCTTCCCCTCGTGCTGCGCGTTCGCGAGCGCAGCCGCGACGCCAAAGGTCATCGCGCCAAGACCCGAGCCGACATCGAGCATGCGAAGCGGGGTCTGGATCAAGCGGGCGTCGATCAACTCGCGTATGGCAAAGGCGGCCTTGGGGACGTCGCGAGCGAACGAGAAACCCAAACGTGCTGCCAGCAAATGATGACCAGGTGTGTTCTTCGCGTCCTCGAGGCCGTTGTAGACTCGAGAGAGAGCCGAAACGGCCTGCGTCAACGCCACTCCCTCGCGAACGAGACGGTGTTCGTCCGCGACCGCCATGAGCAACTCGCGCCATGTTTCGTCGAGCGGGATGCGCGCGTCCATGCGTGCGCTCGACGCTAGCACTCAACTGCCATAAGCAACGACGCGTGAGCGCGGTGCATGCAGTCGGTGCGGTGATCTTCGACGCAGCAGACGCCGTGCTGCTCGTTCGCCGAGGTCACGCTCCGCAGCGAGGCGAATGGACGCTCCCAGGCGGACGCGTCGAAGACGGAGAGACTTCCGAAGGAGCCATCGCCCGCGAAGTACGCGAGGAAACCGGGCTGCGGGTAACCCAAACAGTTTTTCTCGAACGGTTCGAATTGCGCGGCGAGGGCTACGCGTACGACATCGACGAGTACGCTTGCAAGGTCGCGGCGGGGGAAGTCCGCGCGGGCGGTGATGCGTCCGACGCGCAGTGGGTTCCGATGGCACGACTCGATGCGATGAGCGTCAGCGCAGATGTGAAGAGAGTGATCGAGAGCGCGGGCGTTAAAACGCGCCGCCGCCTTGAGTAGCGATGAGCATGGTGATGATCTCCCTGCGCGCTCTTTAGCAACATCAGCACCATCGCTAAAACCAGGCCTAATTCGGCTGCAAAGCCTTCGAGTGTCACGTGTTGTTGACACTCTCGAGGCGCGACATGTCCGCATTTCGGACATGTGGGGACGGCGATCGGCGGATGCTAGCGTCCGGCCATGCAGACTCGTTCGTATGCGTTTGGTGTTGCGCTGCTGCCTGCCCTCCTTGGTTGCCCACAGGCGCCGCCGGCCTCTCAACTCCCTGACGCACAAGCAGCGATCGATCGCTTGCGTGCGACGACGGCGTGCGGCAACGCCGTTCAAGGCGAGGCCACAATCGATCACTTTGGCAAAGAGCGCTTCCGCGCCAACCTCCTACTCTTTGCCGCTCGACCAGCGCGCGCGCGACTCGACGCGATGAGTTCGTTCGTTGGAACGGTGGGCACTCTTTGGAGCGACGGGGATCGTTTTGCGTTTGACGATCGAAAGAACAACCGCTTTTTGGTGGGGCCCGCGAGCGCCTGCAACATCGCGCGACTCGTTCGTGTACCCGTGCCTGGCAATGTGCTCGTCGACTTGCTTCGGGGCAGCGCACCGGTGCTCCGTCACGACACGACCCCCACGACAATCACGTGGAGCGGCAGCGGTTACTACGTCGTCACCATCAACAGCACGCGTGACGCGCGCGAAGAGCTGCATGTCGCGCCGCACCCGGATGATTGGCAAAAGCCCTGGG
>JAYVXK010000620.1:0-1608 GCA_043785265.1 Myxococcales bacterium
TCGTCCCAAGCTTTGGCTGCTACCAGGCGGTCGAGCAACATGTGCCAGACGTCGTGATCATGCTGCTCGAGCGGCACGACGCGCTTGAGGATGTCGATCATGTCGGCGTCGCGCTTTTCGTCCTTGGCGAGATCGAACAAACCCTTCAGTGGCTCCGACTGCATCGGGTCGAACGCATACGCGGCTTCGAATTGCGCGCGCATCGCCTTCGTGTCTTTTTTCTCCTCGGCGAGGTTGGCGAGCAGCAGGCGCACTTCGTACCCATCGCCTCCTAGTTTTTGGATCGTCGCCAGATGTTGTTCCATCCCGGCCATGTCCTTTTTGCCGCCAGCGACCTTCGCCGCCAAGAAATGCGCGCGCATGTTGTTTGGGCCGGTTTTGAGGGCTGTTTCGACCTCTTTGATGGCTTCGTCTTTTTTTCGATTCTTCAAGTAGGCGAGCGCGAGATCGACATGCGCGTCCACGTCGTTTGGTTTTGTCTTCACGTTGGCCAGCGCATCATCGAGATCGGGAGACGAATCGTCGAACATGAATTGGCCGTTGTACCGCGCGAGTCGCTTGAGTTGCCACTCGCGGTATTGCTTGTCGTAGTCCGCCGCGGACACGCCAAACGCGCGCGCGATGACGTCGCCCGTGCGCAATCCTTGGCCCCATGCCTTCAACGCCTCGACGATCTTGGGCATGCCAAATCGCTCTGCGGTGAAGACGATCATCTGACTGGCCGCGTAGTAGGCCACCGTCACGTCGTTGCCGTCTTTGGCGTGCGTGAACACGCTGTTCATGTCGACCGCGCCAGGCAGCTTGTTCTTCTTCAGTGATTGATAGAGCTCCGGATCGAGTTCGCGCTGCCACTCGGGTCGTCGCGAAATGGTCTCGTATTCGGAGAGCCCCTCGGTGAACCACCGCGGCACGTGATTGCGCGAGAGCTGAATCGCAAACACGTGACCGAGCTCGTGCCACACCACGTTTCCCCAGTTGAACGGCTCGCTACCGGGACTCATCGCAGCCAGCAATTTGCCGAAGCAAACGCCCTGGATTCCGATGTTGGGTAGCCCGCTCGTGCGCACGCTGAATTGCTCGCGCGTGCTGTACAGCTCGACTTGAACGGGCAGCGTAGGCACGAACCCATAGCGCGACTTCATCGACGCAAACGCCTCGCCGAGCATGCGAGGCACGTAGCGTGCGAGCACGGCTTCTTCTGACTTGGGATAGCGAATCTTGAACGCGCCGTCTTGCACGAGGTCGTAGTCGAAGGCGATCTGCTTTTCGTAGAGGTTGAGCGTGTTGAACACGTACAGATTGTATTTGTCTTTGGAGAAGGCCTTTCGCATCGAGTCGAGGCCGTTCTGCTCGTCGCCTTGACGCGTCTGCATGATGCCCAGCTGCGCCCAGGCTTTGCCGTCTTCTGGGTCGACCTTCACGGCCTCTTTCATCATCGCGACGATGTCGTCGTACCGGTGCTCCCACTCCGCGTAGTCCGCCACGATGGAGTAAAAGCTCGAGTACTCGGCGTTCTTGGCGAGCACGTCCTTCTTGGCGTTCTCGTAGCCCGTCGGGTCGTCTGCCAAGAAGCGAATCGCCGCTTTCATGCTGAGCAACTCGAGGTCC
>JAYVXK010000621.1:0-5513 GCA_043785265.1 Myxococcales bacterium
GACTCAGAGCTTACCGCCTTTGGAGAGACACGCAGCTTTGAGCGTCTCGAATTCCTTCTGTCGTCCGTTGGCGAGCATCACCTTGGCCGCATCGCACTCTGGCGGTTGAGGTCCAGCTGCCGCCGCTGTGTTCGAGCCCGCGGGTTTTGCCGTGTAGACGGGCATGGGCGGCGCTTTGGTGGGTGCCAGTGTCGCGAGCGGTGGATCGTCAGTTGGAGCCGCGGGTGTCGCTGTCTCAGCTGCGGCAGTCGTCTTCACGGTGGGCGTGATCGCGCCGCTGTCGGGCAGCTGCATGTCGACTTTTTTCTTGCAGCCCGCGCTCGACATCGTGAGCACGATCGCCGCTGCGAGTCTCCACATCGACTTCACAGGTGTCCTCCTTTGTCGAGGCAGGCCTTCTTGAGGGTTGCGGCTTCGGTGGGTCGACCGTTTGCCATCATCACCTTTGCGGCATCACATTCTGCCGGGTTTTCAGGGGGAGCGACAGTCGGCGGAGTCGTCGCGCTGGTCGTCGGATGCGTGGTCGCCACCGCGCCCGCGTCATGATGAATGGTTGGTGCGACGTAGGGCGGCACCTTCGTGGAGTTGAGCGGCGCGAGTTTGCCAGTGTCCGTCGTCGTCGTCGTGTCGATTGTGTTCGTCGCAATCTGTGTTGCAGTGGGGGCAGTCGTCGTAGCTGTTGCCGTGCCGGTCGCCGCGGTGTGACCACCACCGCCCGACGTCACGAAGTATGCGATCACAGCGCCGCCGCTGAGCAGTCCACCAATCACCAGCAGCCCGATGATGAGACCCTTGTTGCCGCCTCCTTGCGATGGCTGCGACATCGGCTGCGATTGTTGTGGCTGCCCGGGCGCCTGTTGAAAGGCGTTCGGCGTATACGTATGACTGCCACCTGCGGGAGTCATCGGTTGCGGTGGTCCATACCCAGCGCCTGGCGGGGGCCCATAGCCTGGCGCTGGCATCGCGCCCATCGGCGCACCCATCTCGGTCTTGCCGCGCTGCAGACTAGGTGGAGCTTCCGCACCGATTGGTGGAGCGGCCATCGCGCCTGTTCCCGTGCTCAGGTGTTCGATCGCGTCGCCTGCGAACGCATGATAAAAATCGGTCACGTTCGCCCAACGCGCGTCGGGATCCTTCTCGAGAGCCCTAGAAATAGCGGCTTTCATCGCAGGCGGGATGTTCGCCCCTTGAGGAGTCGCGTCGAGCGAAATGGGCTGGGCGGTCATGTGCGCGGTCGCCCATTCCCACGCTGTGTTGCCACTGAAAGGCAATCGCCCCGTGAGCATCTCGTAGGACATCACTCCAAGCGAATAGATGTCACTGCGCTTGTCGATCGGTTTGCCCGTGAACTGCTCGGGACTCATGTACGGCGGCGTCCCGAGCACCATGCCTTGCTGCGTGAGCTTCTTCTCTTGTGTGTCTTCTTCGGTCGATCGTTTCGCGATGCCGAAGTCGAGCACTTCGACCCAGTCTTTTTGTCCGGCCTTGTCGCAGAGCACCACATTGTCCGGCTTGAGATCGCGGTGAACGATGCCTAGGCCATGGGCTTCTTCGAGCGAGCCCGTCACTTGCTCGAGAATTTTGCGCACGCGCATCGGTGGCATCGGCCCGTCTTTTTCGAGCACGTCCGCGACGCTCCGACCCTGCACGTACTCCATCACGATGTAGAGCTGACCCTCGTCTGTCTTGCCGAAGTCGAAGACTTGGATCGTATTGGGATGTTGGAGCGAAGCCACGGTGCCCACTTCACGCTCGAAGCGCGCAAGAATCTTCGGGTCGTGCGACAGGTGAGGATGCAACGTCTTGATCGCGACCTTGCGGATCGTGTCCCCAAGCTTTTGCTCACCCTCATAAACGCAACCCATGCCGCCTTCGCCGAGAATCTTCACGATCTTGTATTTGCCGCCAAGCACGCGGCCGACGAGCGCTTCGCTGGGCTGATCTTCTAGAGTATTGCTCATCTTGATAGGACTCGGATGGTACTCGTCTTCGGCTGAAACCTGCCGCTTTTCTATTGGACGTGCCTCAACGCGATTCGGTTTGCGAGCCGAGCGTACGCATGTGCTCGGCGAGCTCCTTCTTGATCCACGGTGTTTGATCCGGCGTCTCGAAGTCACCAGGGGTCGACCACGACTGGGCCGTCTTCGGGTTGCAGCTCACCTTGGTTTGCAGCGGTGTGTAGGTGTACGCCGCGTAGTTGGGCGTGCTCGTGAACGCGTCATACGGAATCGCCGCCTCAGCCACGCGCTCGTTCAAGTAAGGCTTCGCGAGAATGTGAGCAAAGAGCTTGAACAGAGACGCGGTGTCAATGCGTGTATGGCTCACGTAATTGCGCTTGATCCACGGCGAGGCCATGAACAAGGGCGTTCGATGACCATCGATGTGATCTTGTCCATCTTGCGGATCGTCCTCGGTCACGACGAGCAAAGTCGTGGGCCAAAGAGGCGAGTGCGAAAGAGCATCCAGCAACATCCCAGTGGCGACGTCGTTGACTGCGATCATGATCTCAGGCGTCGGGTCTCCAGCGGACGTGCCCTTGGTGTGATCATTGGGCATCACCACGTAGCTCAGTGATTTGAGATCGCAGAGCGCCCTCGCGCGTGCCGACAGGTAACAAGACTTGACCTGATCAGGAATGGCCTGCGTGTAGACCAAACCTGGATACGACGGATCCCACCCTTGCTCGCCCAGCCCAATGACTTCTCCCATGTTGTCGTAAGGCACTTTGTTTCGTTCGAGCCACCCGAACAATCCGCCCTCTGCGGGAGAACCAAATTGACGATCGAGGCCTGCTTTTGGCGTGCGAACGCTGCGTCCCCATGTGGCACTCCAGGTGCGTTCGACCCAATCGGTGGTGCGCCCCATGCTCGTCCACACGTGTCCTTGGAGAGATTGCTCCGCGCTGATCGAATACATGTCGAAGTTGGCAAACGCCTGAGCGATGACCCGCGCGTTGTGCCAATACTCATCCATCTTTCCGGGGGACATGACGCCAGCCGGAAAGCCATCGACCTTGGGAAGATCTCCAAACACAGAGTCGAAGGTTTTGTTCTCGCGAATCACATAAACAATGTGTTGAACTTGCGCTGAGGGCGATCCGTCGTTGGCACTAGGAATCGGAAAGTCATAAGTCGCGTTGTTGCAGGCGACGGTGGGAAAACCTTGCACTGCAGTCGACTTGCGAGAGTCCTCCGCAGTGACCGTCATCGCGGCCAGATCGATCGCATTGGGGCTTGGAACAAGGGCGATCGACCCTCTCGTCAGCTCGGGTGTGTTGTCGGTGAGCGCGGGCCCCGTGCCATGACCCTTCGCCGTGATGACGATGAGGCTGCCGTCTGCACGCACGCGAACGGAGGATGGAAACCATCCAGTAGGGATCTTCCCTAGTGGTGTGAGCGGTGCGCTCGCGCTGCCATCGAATGCATAGACACCAATGGCATTGCTACCCGAGAGCGTTGCATAAAGTCGCTTGGTCGTACTGTCATAGGCGAGCGCTCCAGGTTGTGCGCCGTTGAACGCGTCGCTCGCGAGCTTGAGTGTTTGAACCGACTTGCCGCTGACCGCGTCGTAGACACCAATCGCGTCGTCATCACTGAAGACTGCCGCTACGTGCGTGCCGCCAAGAAACGCGATCCCCTCTGGGTTTTTGCCGGTTTGGAGCTTGCTCGCCACGAGAGCGGTGCTCGAATCCACACGCAAGAGCGAAGGACCATCCAAGTTGCTAATCCAATAACTCTTATTGCTTGGATCATAAGGATCTCGAAACACTCCGTAGATCTCATTGGCGTGCGCACCAAGATCGATGGTCTTGGCGACTTTGGTAGAGAGGTCCACCACGCGTGCTTGTGCTTCGCCCGTTGCAGAGCTGATCAGCATCGTGGTGCCGTCTGCGCTCGGGGCGAGCCCGCCGACATACCAACGTTTGCCTGGTTGGGAAGACAGCCCCATGTCGAGGTCGTTCTTGGCATCGTCTCGCGAGAGGACGCCCGTCGCCACGTCGAGGGTATAGGCATAAACCTTCCCATCTGCTCCACCCGATGCGTACACGTGATTCGGTGCGACGAACGCGAGACCGTAGTCGAGTTGCCCCGTCGCCTTCAGGCTGGTCACAAGCGAGGGCGCGTCTGCGGCGAGCTTGTCTAGATCCACTGAATAAATGGCGTTATCGCGCACGCCTGCGTCCACCGCGATCGCGAACTTGGTTCCTGGCACGAGCACCAGATCAATCAAGAACGCACTCTTGACGTCAGCACCGTGCAGGACCTGTTCGTGTCCTGCGGGCTGAATCCAATGACCATCTGGAATGTAAATGCGACTCGGCGTAGCTGGGTCAACCCCCAACTTTTTGATCGCAAGATCCTTAGGATCGGACGCGACACACTTGCCTGTGATCACAACGGGTGTCGTCGTCCCATCGAACGAACCACACGCAGGCGCGTGCTCCATGGCATTCCACGGTCTCAGCGCAGGGCAGACATATTGAGTGTCAGGCTCTGCGCACTGACACTTGAAGGCGCACGACTTGAGGGCATCGCACTTGAGTGAGGACACATATCCCTGAGGCGTAGACAGGTCGACGCAATCATCGGGTGGGACCGCGGGCGAAAACGAATCAGGACTCGTGTAGTCACAGGCCGCAAAAGCAGCCACGATCGAGGTCAATACCAAGGTGCGCATCGAAGCGAACCTTAGCGCTCCAAATCGAGCGGAGCGAGCCGCGTGGGGTGGGGCGGATGCTTCGCCCAAAAAACCACGTTTTTTTGGGGCGGGGAGGCGCGTGCCTCCTCGTGATGACCGGGTAGCGCGTGCAGAGCCGCCCACACCTGTTGCGACAGGCCTGGCTGATTGTCTGGCTCGCTGAAATCCCAACGCTCCGCTGCCTTGGCGCCGCTGGTGCCACCAGGGTTGCAGGTCAAGTCACTGAACTTGCGCGTCACGTAGTTGAACGGCGTGTAGTCCGGCGTGGACGTGAAGATGTCGATCGGCAGAGGTGCGTTGTCCAAGATCGTGTTGCGGTAAGGCTTGCCATAAATGTCGCTGATGAGCTTGTGCACACTCGCGAGATCGTAATGAGCGTGACTCACGTAGTGATGTTTGATCCAAGGCGACGCAAAAAGAGCGATGGTCCGGTGAACATCGACGTGGTCTCCGCCTTGACTGGGGTCGTCTTCCACGACGATGACCAGGCTGTCTTGCCAAAAAGGTGAGTGGCTCAACGCGTCGACATACATGCCTGTCGCCTCGTCATTGGTCGCGATCAAAATGGCTGGATTTGGCTTGTTCGCTGCAAATCCGAACGTGTGATCATTGACCAACCAACTGTAGGTGAAGTCCTTGGGGTTACACGCCACGCGCAATCGCCAGGCTTGGTAGCAGGCGCCGAGAGTGTCAGGTACGAGACCGTCCGTGGTTCCGCCTGGCCATTGAGTATCTCGAATGGCCAAACCACCAATGAACTCTCCTTGGTTGTCGAGAGAGACTTGAGACTTGGTGAGGAACTGGAAAATATTTCC
>JAYVXK010000622.1:0-5501 GCA_043785265.1 Myxococcales bacterium
GGGCCTGAGATTTGGGCGCAAACTCAGGGCGATTTCGATGTGTTCGTCGCGGGACTCGGCACGGGCGGCACCATCAGTGGGACTGGCAAGTATCTCAAAGAGAAAAAGCCAGATATCCAATTAGTCGGCGTCGATCCCGTGGGCTCGCTCTATTACGACTTCGTCAAGACGGGTCGCATCACCAAGGCCTTTTCGTACAAGGTCGAGGGCATCGGCGAAGACTTTTTTCCCACCACGATGAACCTCAAGATCCTCGACGACATCGTTCGCGTGGACGACAAAGAGTGCTTTCAGATGACTCGCGATCTCACGCGACTCGAAGGTTTGTTCGTCGGCGGGTCTGGAGGTGCTGCAGTCGCGGGCGCTGTGAAGTGGGCTCGGGAGCACGGCAAGAAAGGCCAGAAGCTCATCGTCTTCTTGTGCGACGCCGGCCAGAAGTACGTCTCCAAGATCTTCAACGACGACTGGATGCGCGAGAACGGTTTCCTCGAAGGGCAAGTGGGTCTTGGAACCGTGCGCGACGTGTTGGGCGCGCGGTATCGCCAAAAACTCGTGAGCGCGAGTGTGAGCACCACGGTGCGCGATGCGATCGAGACCCTAAAAACAGGCGGAATCAGCCAATTGCCCATCGTCGACAATGGCAAACTGCGCGGCATCGTCGCCGAGGTCGATCTGCTGAGGCACCTCGTGACCGGTAAGAAGACGCTCGAGTCCCCGGTCGGAGAAATCGCGCAAGGCGACTACGCGACGGTGACGCCCGACACCAAAGTCGAACTCCTGCAGAGCGCGCTGGCAGACGCCAAAGTGGCGATGGTGACCGAGAACGACGAACTCGTCGGTATCGTCACGAAGATCGATCTGATCGATTTTCTCGCGCGCGCCGGACAGATTGCTTAACGGTCCGTCGGTTTTTCGTAGCTGTCTTTGACCAGCTTCACGTTGTAGACCGCTTTGCCCGTGGCGATCATCACCGCTTCGTCGTTCGCGTGAAACAGTTTCACGTCCACGACGGCGACTCGATTCCCGCGCCGCACGACGGTCCCCTCGGCCACCAAAGTGGCTGTTTTTCCAGGCCGCAAGTAGTCCACGCGTAGATCAATCGTCGAGACGCGCGCGTGAGGATCCATCACGGATGTCCACACGGCCATGCCGCCAGCAACATCGGCCATCGTACTGATGACGCCACCATGCATGGCGGGTCGCATGGGATCGCCAATGAACTCCTGCCGCCATGGCAGCTCGAGCCGCACGAAGCCGTCGCCCATTGAACGGGCCTTGATGCCAAGGAACTTGTTGAACGGGATGAGCTCCTCCATGAGCTGTGTGAGCGCTTCTCGATCCATTCAAGATCCTGTTCGTGTGGTGTCTACACTATTTAGTTCGAGAGCCGTGAGACTTCACGAGTAGCTGCAACGTTGCCGGAAAACCGCCCATGTCGACCGTGAGCGCCTGAGCGACCTCGAGCCCAGCGCGCTCTGCAGCACGATCCGTGTCGCGCGGAGAGGGCGTAATCCAAGCCATTCGGCCGTCTGTAGTGAGCGTGCGCGCGGCGTGCGCCATGAACGGGACGAGCAGCTTGTCGAGAGATTCGCCGCTCGTGACTCGTCTGCCCATGGGCGGATTGGTGATGATGAGCGTGACCTTGGGGATGCGAACACGGAGCGCGTCGTTCTTTTCGAGCGAAAAGTCGGAGACCTTGGCCGACTCGAGGTTTTTCTTCGCGGCGACGAGCGCGTCTTGTTTGGTGTCGGTGCCGAAGAGTTTCTCGTAGCCACCACTCCGTGCGCGCTCGACCAACTCCAGCGCCGAACCGACGAAGGGATCCCACACCACGTCGTGAGCGCGCACGCCGCCCACATGAACAATCGCAGCGGCGATCGTCGGATGACTCGCGGCGGGCACGTCGGCCACGCGGTAGGCGAAGCGAGAGTCCTCCAAAGACTTTGGTGACAGGTCGATGCGAAGTCTGCCGCGGCTGTCATCGACCGTGAACTCCCAGGTCGACCGCGTGGGGTCGTTGACGAACGCCGGCTCGATGCTGGCGACGCGAGACGCAACGTCGAACACTGCGCTGCGCCGATGAGCGCCAGACTTCCACGCGATGCGATAGCGAACGCGACCACGCGTGAATGTGCTCAAAATCAGGCGCGATCGTGATGACGTCACCTCGCGAGCGACCGCTTCAGCCAAGACTTCGTCGGCACCAAACGCGCGATCGACTACGGGAAACGTGACGTGCGTGCTCGCGCGCGAGACGAAGATCGTTTGCAGAGCGTCTTCGAGTCGCGCATCGACAAACCCTCGGTCGGCGCGTTTTGCGCGGAAGCGACCACCCAGCTCTTCGATCACGATGGGCTCGAGTCCTTCGCGACAATGAAACCGAATGTCGATGGGTGCGCTCGCCTTGACCGTGGCATCGATGCTCGACTCGACGTTGCGTTCGATCTCTCGCGCGAGCATGACTTTGGCGCGTGTGGTCGTGCGCGACGCGTCGTCGGTGGCGATGGCTTCGAGAGATGCGCGACCGCCGACTTTGCCGAGTGCTTCGATCACGGTCTCCCGTAAATCAGGGCGAACGGCGCGTTCTTTGGCTGCGAGCAAGGCGCGCTCGACGTCACCTTTGGCGGCGAGATCGATCGCGCCTGTCGCGCCAAGACGACCCAACGCGCGCGCGGCGACCTTGACCACGCGCGGAGTCTCGTCCTCGAGCGCGCTCATCAACGCGTCTCGCGCGTCCACATCAGACGCAGTCGCCAACTTGCCGACGACCTCGAGCAGACGCGCACGCTCCACGCCTTGCGCGGTACGCGACGCTTCCAGACAAAGCCCGAGACCAGGCGTGCCCATGCGCACGAGTGCTCGCACCAAGTGCGCGGCGCCGTCTTTGTCCGCCTCGCCGAGCAGCTTCACGATGGCGCGACCATCACGCACGCCTGGCGTAAACTCTTTGGATTGGGCTTTTTCGAGCAGAGAACTCATGCGTGGCCTGGAGGTGCAAAGCGACCGTAACCGGAACGACCGTTGGCGCGTACCTTAGTAGTGGTGGATGACAAAGACGTCGAAGGAGTTGCCGTGAGCGAGATTTTGCGGCCAAAAATGACCGATCGACGCACGTTCATGCGGGCTGCGTTCGGCGGAACCATCGTCATGGCGCTCGGCGGCGCGTATTACGTCCTCGACGATGGGGCGACGCGCAAAGCACGCAACATGGTGCTCGCAGATGGTCGACCGCGTCTGCCGCCCGATCAACATCTGTTGCAACGAATCAAACCGATGGGCGGCGAAGAAGGCGATCCGAATCCAGGCGCGTGGAACTTGAAAGTGTATGGCGAGTGCGATGCGCCGTTCACGGTCGACTTCAACGGGCTGCTCGCTCTCCCTCAGACAACACAGACGTGCGACGTGCATTGCGTGACCAAGTGGTCGCTGTTCGACAGTCATTGGACGGGCGTCAAACTCGCGGACATCGCCGCGAAGGCCAAACTCAGACCCACAGCGCGCTATGTGATTTTCGAAGCGGCGCACGGCTACACCTCGAATGTGCCTTTGCGTGAAGCGTTGCGACCCAATGTCATGGTTGCCCACAAATACGAGGGCCAAGCGATTCCTCAAGCTCACGGTGCACCCGTTCGCGCGCTCGTTCCCGAGCTCTATTTCTGGAAGAGCGCAAAGTGGCTCACGGCGATCAAGTTCTCTTCGGTCGACATCCCTGGTTACTGGGAGACGCGCGGCTACAACAACCACGCCGACCCGTGGAAAGAAGAGCGCTACTCTTGAGCGGAATCGTGAGTGACGAGCAAGACGACGCAGCCGAACGAACAACGCGAAAAGGCAAGAGCGCGATCGCGATCGTGAGACCTTGGCTCCGCGCGATGCATCGAGACATCGGCTACGTCGCGGTCGGTCTGACGTTCGTCTACGCGCTGTCCGGGCTCGCGGTCAATCACATCACCGATTGGGATCCGAACTTTCACAACTTCCAAAGCGAACGCGAAATCGGCCCAATTTCAGCCACGGACGACGATGTTGCCGCAGCGCAAGTGCTCGAGCGAATGGGCATCACCGAGGCACCCAAAGACACCTATCGCGCAGGGGCCGAGCTCACGATCCTGCTCGACCATCGCACGCTCCACATCACCGACGCAGGTCACGTTCTCGACGAAGGACAGAAGCCGCGGTTTTTGATCCGCGTCGCCAACTGGTTGCATCTCAATCGCGGGAAAAAAGCGTGGACGTATTTCGCGGACGCGTACGCCGCAGGTTTGCTGATTTTGGCGACGAGCGGAATGTTCATGATCCCAGGTAAAAAAGGGCTGATTGGACGAGGGGCGATTCTCGTCGCGCTTGGTGCGGCGATCCCGATCGCGTACGTGCTGCTCTCCAAAGGCCCTTAGCCGACGGGATTGCTTGGCGGCGACGCGGCGTTTGATTACAGAGTTGCGATCGTGAGCGAAGGCGCCCGTCATCCTCTGCTTGGCAAGACCACAGGGACACTCACGGTCATGTTGGCGTTGCTCGCGATTCCGTATGCGCACTCGTCGATGCGCAGACTACGTGTCGTCCGTGCGCCATGGGACAAGACCGAGGCCCCGTCGGACCAGCCCACGGCGGCTGCGCCGATCACCACCGTGGGCGAAGCGACCATCAACAAGGACACGCAAAATCAAGCCACCGTGACGAACGCGCTTCCCGCCGTGGAAGATCGCACGCCGCTCGATCCTACGATCCTGGCGAAGTTGGCGGGCTCACTCGCGGTGGAAGACGAGAGCGGTCATGCCCTCGATGCGTTCTACAAACATCTGGCGAAGACGCTTCGCAAAGAGCCGGGAGCAGTCACGCGAGTGCTCCACTACGGCGATTCGGTCATCGCCAGCGACTATGTTTCAGGGACGATGCGTCGACGGATGCAGGCAAAATATGGGGACTCGGGGCACGGCTTCATCCTGACGGCGAATCCGTGGGAGTGGTACTTCCACAATGACGTCGAGCACAAAGCGAGCGAGGGCTGGTCGATGAGTCGCATCACCGGACCGCTCGCGAGCGACGGGTTGTACGGACTCGGCGGGGTGTCGTTTCACACTTCGCAAACCGCGACGGCGACATTCAGCACCATGGCTCACGGCGACTACGGCAAAGCAGTCTCGCGATTCGACGTGTACTACTTGGAGCAACCGCACGGCGGCGATTTTCAAATCGAGATCAAAGGCAATGCCTCGGTGAGAGTCTCGACAGCGGGTGACGCAAAAGTCTCGCGCAAGACCAGCGTGCTCGTGGCCGATGGCCCTGCTTCGATGACGATCCGCACGCTCGGGGGTGGTGACGTGCGCATGTTTGGCGTGGTCATGGAGCGTGCAGAACCCGGCGCTACCTACGACGCTCTCGGTGCGCTCGGCGGTCGGGCGAGCTTGTGGAAGTCGATGAATGTCGACCACTGGAAAGAGCAAATTGCGTTGCGCGATCCATCGCTCATCGTCGTGCAATACGGCACCAACGAGAGCGAA
>JAYVXK010000623.1:0-1602 GCA_043785265.1 Myxococcales bacterium
CAGCGCATCTTCAAGCCTTGCGCGGGAACGCGTCGCTCGTCGACTTGGTACGGCGCTTTGCACGACTCGCACTCGACCCTCAGCATCACGAACCTTTCACAGCGAAAACGGCACCGTCAGCGTAACACACGGCTCGGACAGCGCGCGAAAACACGCACAATTCAGCCTTCATTTCGGAACGAGCCTCGGCTATTGCTCGGGGAAGACATTGGGATCGAGTGGAAAACTGATTGCGGATGAGAGCCTATCGGCTTTGTCGAAATCAAAGAAGTTCACGCGTGATGCGAGCGTGTCGAGGATCGCGCAGCATGGGTCGTCGACGTCGCGCAGTGTCCCTGCGTTGATGAAGACCAGCCCTCCAAAGCGCCGCACCATGCGTTCGTGAGTGTGCCCGCCAACGACGAGACTCACGTCTCCAGCCGTGACGAGCGCGTCGAGTTCGTGTTGCACCGACAACGCATAACCTTCGTCGTGAGGTCCGAGGCGCGCCATGTCGTTGTCGCCGACTCCATGACAAAGCAAGAGCGCTCCAAGCGGTGTGTCGATGGTGCGTGTAGCGGGAAGGCCTGAAATCCAGGCGATCGAGCGATCTGTGAGATCCGCGAGTGGATGTGCGCCACGAAGCTCGCGCAGCGTCTCCGATAAGATCCAGCGGTCGTGGTTGCCGCGCACGGTGAGCACGTCCGCGTCTGTGAGGAGCGCAATGGTGCGGTTCGGATCTCCACGTCCGTCGATCACGTCACCAACGCACGCCGTCAGATCGACCTTCTCGCGCGCGAAGAGGCCGAGCGCGGCTTCGACGCGGGCGTCTTCCGAGTGCACGTCGCCGAGCAATCCGATTCTCATACTGCCGCCGATACGCTGGCCATGTTGAAGCCGCTCGCTGCGATCGCCGGCACTCGCACCACCCCGCCCCCAGATGGCGTGCGCGCCTCTCGCGAGGTCATGCCGATCAGATTCGCGAGCACGCGCGCGGGTGAGTCATTGAAGCGAAAATTGTTCACTGGCGCGGTGACCTTTCCGTTTTCGATCAAGAAGACTCCATCTCGCGTCAGTCCCGTCACGGTCAGTTCTTTGGGGTCGAGCCATCGACAATACCAAAATCGCGTGACCAACAAGCCGCGCTTCATGCCGCGGACGAGATCATCGATCGACGACGCCGTGCCGCCTTCGAGTCGATACGACGCATGCTCTCCTGTTGGTGCCTTACCCTGCTTTTGCGCCCAAAAACGCGGGTATTGGAGGTTTTGCAGCACGCCATGATCAATCCACGTAACGGGTGCGAGAGCCGTGCCCTCGCCATCGAAGGGCGCCGACGGAGTCAGCGGGTCGGACGGATTGGATCGAAGAGTCACCGCAGCAGAAAACAATTTTTCGCCGAGCGCGCTCTTGTCCTTGCGCGAAAAAAAACTGCGACCCTCGTCTGCTGCGCGCGCATCGAGTCCGTCGATCAAAAAACCGACCAGCTCGGAGACAGCAGCCGGCTCGAGCACCACGTCGTAGCGGCCGGGATCGAGAGCGCGCGGCGACTTCGAGCGAACCGCCTTGTCGACCGCGATCGACGACAAAGCCGAAGCGTTGACGCTCGACCCCGCGACCTCT
>JAYVXK010000624.1:0-1599 GCA_043785265.1 Myxococcales bacterium
GCACCAGGCGTCAAGCTCTACATCCAATTTGGGTCTCAAGACATTCGCCGCTACGCAGAGAAAAAAGGATACTTGGATATCTTCGAGCGCGTCGGCGCCGAGATGGTGGACCCCTCTTGTGGTGCATGCATCAAAGCCGGACCCGGCGTCAGCGACTCCGCCGACCAAGTCACCGTGAGCGCGATCAACCGAAATTTCCCCGGTCGAAGCGGTCCCGGTAAGGTTTATCTCGCGAGTCCGCTCGTGGTCGCGGCCAGCGCCATCGCAGGGCGCATTGCCTTGCCCGAAGAGATCTAACCCGCGTTTTCACAACTGCCACTTATCGACTTAGAGAGAGAGATGTCCAAAGTCATCGACGCCAATTGCTATGCGGTCTTGGATTACGTGCTTCTCGCCGAAAACGATGAAGTCCTCGACGATAGCAAAGCCGAAGGCGGCAAGCCCATTCGCTACGTGCACGGTTATGGCATGCTCGTCCCCGGGCTAGAGGCGCGTCTCTTGGGCCTGGGCGCAGGCGACGAGAAAGAGATCCTGGTGCCTGCAGTCGAGGCTTATGGCGCGCACGACGACGAACTCGTGTACGAGCTGGGTCGCGACGAGATTCAGGGCGAGCTCGAAGAGGGCGACGAGATCGTGCTCGAGGACGAAGAGGGCGAGCAAGCGGCAGTGTACGTTGTCGAACTGCACGGCGACGTCGTCGTGGTGGACGGCAATCATCCGTTGGCCGGCGTCGACCTTCGCTATCGCGTCAAGGTATGCGAAGTGCGCGAGGCCACGACCGACGAACTCGCGCGCGCAGCGGCGACCTTCGAGAGCGTAGAGCCGCATGTGCATGGACCTGAGTGCGACCACGAAGAGGCGCTTCCGCCACCTCTTTTCAGCCTCGGAAAGAAGCCACCCGCAGAGCCATCGTGATCGAGGAGCGGTGATCCAGATCGCATGACCTGGTAGACTGGCTGCCAGCGTGCTGGACGATCTCTATTACCTGCGTGAGCGTGCGCGCCAAGCTGCCGCGCGCGGGGATCTCGACGATGCGGCAAACGCGTTGGTCACTGCTGCGCAGCAAACGCACATCGCCGAAAACGACTATCTCGCGATTCTTCGGCCGCTCGAAGACATCCTCCTGCGGCGGCAAGACTTTCGCAGCGCGCTGACTGTGAATTGGTATTCGGCGTTCAGCGATCGTGACGGTTGGAAGCGCGCTTACGCCAAACTCAAGGCCGTGCCGTCAGTCGATCGCGCGCGCACCGCCGCAGCGACGGGTGACATGGTGACGGCCGCTCGCGAAATGGAAGAAGCGGGTTTGGTCGCGGCCGCCGCGATCTACAAAGAGAAAGCCAACGATTGGGCGGGCGCGCGCGCGCTCTGGTCGCGACTCGCCCAGGTGACGAGTTCAGGCGCAGATGCCTACAACGCCGGGCTCGTGCAGTTCAACCTCTCGCGTTGCGCGCACAAGTGCACTGACGACAAGCAAGCTCGCGATGCTCTCGTCGCGTCCGTGCGCTTGCTCGAAGAGGCCGCCGATCATTTCGAGAGCGTGGGCCAGCGGGAGCGCGCTTTCGACTGTTTTCAGGTGCTCGTTCAGATCGGTCGCGAAGG
>JAYVXK010000625.1:0-5475 GCA_043785265.1 Myxococcales bacterium
ACTCGCGCGCTCCTCGTCGCTCTGACGTTTGCGGTCTGTTCGAGCGCCTTCGCGCAGGACTTTGATCCGAACGGTCGACACCATCCAGTTCCTCATCCAAACCCGACTCCAAACCCGAATCCCAATCCACACCCCAATCCCAATCCGATCGATGGGCAAACGCCAGCCGTCTTGATCGATCGCTACACGAAGATCGTTCTCGCGCAGGCGGGTTCGGTTTTTCCGCTGCAACGACTCGCTCAGTTGTATCGCGACAAGGATGGCAAGCTCGACGGGCTCGTGGCGGACTTCGAGAAGCGCTCGGCGGCTATCGGAAACGAGCAATACCCCGCGATGGTCGCGCTTGCGATGATCTACAAACTCGAAGGGCGCGACGCGGAGTCGCTCGCGACGTTCGAGAAGTCGATTGCGCTCAAACCGAACGATCCGGCTGCGATTTTGGCGCTCGCGCATGCACAGCAAGATCGCGGCGACGTGAAAGAGGCTGCTGTGCATTTTGCACAAGCTCTCCCTTTGCAGACGGCCCAGATCGACAAAGAGCAGACCCTACGCACGCTCATGGCGCTCGCGCTCGACGCAAAAGACTGGGCCGGCGCGAAGGTCTATCACGAGCAACTCGTGAAGCTGGAGCCGACGAGTTTGTTCGTGAAGGGCGAACTTGGGCGAGAATTGTTTGCTCGCGGTGAATACGAAAAGAGCGAGGTCGAATTCCAAACGCTGGTCGTCGCAGCCACGGGCGACAACCGCACGCTGGCGCCTGCGCTCAAAGATCTCGGCAAGGCTCAAGCAAAGGCGCACAAGAATCAAGAAGCGCTGGTGACCCTGAAAAAGGCCCTCGCCGTCGCCGGACAAGAAGCCGCAGTGCGGACCGAAATCTACGAGACCATCACTGAGATTTATCGCGCGGATCAGCAACTGCCCGTGCTCATCAAGCAATTGGAGGACGAGCATCCGAGCGACTACGCGCGCCTCGCGCTGCTCGGGGCTCTCTACGAAGAGACCGGCGACGCGACGAACGCGATCACGACCTATCGCAAAGCGCTGGCGATCAATCCCCGACAGATCGACTTGCGCCTCAAGATGGTGCGGCTGCTACAGACACAGGGCGACCTCGACAAAGCGATCGTCGAATACGAAGGCCTCATTCGAGCCGCACCAAACAATCCCGAGTTCGTCTTCGAAGAGGTCGAGGCGCTCACGCAGCGAGGAGACCGCGACAAGGCGCTCAAGTTGCTGACGGAACTCGAAGCGCGCGCGTCGAACGACGAAGAGTCCCTCTCGAGGTTGGCGGACTACTACGCGCGCGTCGGCGAGAACGACAAGTCGCTGCGGGTGCTCCAACGCCTCGCGCAGATTGGCGCCAATGATCCCGGGCACCTCGTCGATCTCGGAGACCGCTATTTTCAGGACGGAAACACCGCGCTCGCCGTTCAAACGTGGAAGCGTGTGTTGACGACGATCTCGCCTCGGTCGCGCGCGCTCGCGGCTCTCGGCGACGTGTACTTGAAGCACGACATGAGCGACGACGCGCTGGCCGCATTTCGCGAAGCCGTGCAACTCGAGCCCAACAACCTCTCGTACAAGAAGTCACTGGCAGACGCGCTCGAGCGCAAGAGCGACTACCACGGTGCACGAGTGATCTGGCAAGAGCTGGCGGACAAGGCGAAGCAGTCGAACGACAAACTGCTGGCACGCGAGGTCCGCGGGAAAATCGTCACGCTGTGGGGCCGCGAAAAAATACTCGAGCAGCAGATTCCGATTTTGCAGGCGGCGTTCGCAGGCAATCCGCCAGACGTCGAAGCGGGTCGCACACTCGCCGAGGCGCAGATCCATTTGCGTCGGCTCCCGGATGCCGAGATTACGCTTCGAAAAGTGATCGAGTTGCAGCCGGGGGATGGCGACAGCTACCTCGCGCTCGAGCGCACGTTGGTGCAAGCAAACAAGATCCAAGAGGCGATTGCCGTCTTGGAGAAGCTCGTCGCGGTCGACCCGAAGCAAGCGCTGCAGCTCTACCAACGCATGGCTCAATATGCTTTGCAGATCTACAAAGACGACGACGCGATCAAGTACGCGGCGCGCGCGGTAGAGCTCAATCCACAAAACGCAGAAGGACATCGCCGCCTGGGCGACATGTACCGTTCGCGGCAAGACATCGATCACGCCATCGCCGAATACAAACAGGCGATCATGCGAAACGATCGTTTGTTCATCGTCTACTTTGCGCTCGCCGATCTGCTGCTCACCAAGGGCGAGAGCGACGAAGCCGATCGCCTGTTTCGCAGGGTGATTCGCGGGGCGCCAGACGAGGAGCTCATTGCCAACGCTGCGCGCTTGTCGATGCAGATCAATCTTGGCAAAGGGACTCTCGAGTCGCTCGAGCAAGATCTCTTGCCCTTGGCGATTGGTAATCCGCAGCGAAAAATCTTCCGCAATGTGCTCGTGGCGATTTACGACTACCTCACGTTTGCGCTGGTTCAGCGCGTGCGACACGGCGAAGGCAAGGACGCCGAAGACGCTCGTGTGGCACTCGCGCGGATCGGAGCGCGAGCAGTCAAACCGCTACTCGACGCCCTCGCGGATGGTGATCCGTCACAGCAGCGCGTCGCGATCGACGTGCTCGGTTACGTGCAAAACAAGAACTCAGGGCCTGCGCTCTTCTCGTTCGCCATTGGCACGGGCGACTTGGCGTTGCGTGCGCGTGCAATGGTCGCGGTTGGTGCCCTGAAGGATCCCGCGCTCTTGCCGAAGTATTCGCAGCTGCTCTTTCCGAAAGGCAGCGGAGTCGACGATCTCGTTCCGAGTGATCCGGTGGGAATTGCCGCGGTGTGGGGTCTCGCGCGCATGAATGATCGTCGCGCGCTGCCTCAACTCAAGTCTCTCCTCAAGCGGGGGACTCCCGAAATGCGCGCGCTCGCGGCCCTCGGAATTGGTCAGCTCAAAGACAAAGCCTCGATCGCCGACATCGCCGCCGTCGCGCGCTCTGCGGATTCGGGGGCAGTCGCTCGCGCGGGCGCGGCCTACGCGTTGGGCGAGCTCGGTGCGGAGAGCGAAGCGCCAACTCTTCTCGCTCTCGCTCAGGGACCCGACCCATTGCCGCGTGAGCTTGCGCTCGTGGCGCTCGCGCGAATGGGTGCGCAAAAGAACGGCGACCCACCTGGAGGCAAGAGCGCTCTTGGTGCCATGGGAGACGCCGTCTTTGCGGGTGGCGATCTCGAGAGCGCTCGGGCGCGCCTCAGCGCAGAGGCGTTGCAGCGCGCAGGTTCGGCTTCGCTGATCCTGCTCGCAAACCGCGACATGTCCAAGGCGACGGTCGACGCGCTGCCAGTTCCCGAGTCGACCCTCGAGATCGAGGCCATGCTCGATGCCCTCATCCCTCGTAATTTCAGCCTTGCGCAGCGTGTGGCGGCGGTCGTCAAGTACGACGACGTGCTCAAGCGCGCAGCCGAGGCAGGTTTGCTGACGAGCGCCGATCGCGCGCGCAGTGTGGTGGACGCGTTGGGGACTGGCGAAGGCGGACTTGCGCCTTTCGTCGATGCTGCAGAGGCGAATCCAATCGCTGCACCCGCCAAGGCCAAGGCCAAGGCCATCGCGCAGGGCCTGGAGCCTTCGGTCGTCCCGCTCGCGCGTCATCCCAACGCGGCGTTGCGTGGGAAGGCCATCGTGTTCTTGTCTCATTCGTCGTCACCTGATGCAGAGGACGCCGTCATTCGCGCGGCGAGTGATCCAGACGAGTCCGTGCAACGTGTGGCGCTGTCTGCGATCGGCGCGCAGCAAAGTCCCCAGGCCACAGTCGTGGTCGGCAAAGTCGCCAAGACCCACGAAAACTGGGCGATTCGCATTCTCGCAACGCAAGCGCTCGGTCGCCTTGGTAGCAAAGGCAAAGGAGCCGACGCTTCACCTGTGTTGCGCGACATCGCGCTCAAAGACAGCTACGCACTCGTCCGCGAAGCAGCCTTAGTCTCACTTGCGACGTTCGACCCGCGCGCAGCAAGTGCCGTCGGCGCCACCATGGCCAAGTCCGATCCTGAGCCACGTGTGCGCGAGACGGCACAGCGAATCGTCGCGGGCCATCCGTGACCGATATGAGTCGTGCGAGCATCGCTCTCGGGATGCTCCTGTCGTGCAAAGACGTGTCGAGCTACTCGACCGGAGCGGATCACTACGAGGGCGCAATCGTCCCCGCCGGGTTCGTGCGAGCTGGCATCGACGCGGACGTTCGCATCTGTCTCACGCTCGACACTGACCACCTCGAAGCCTCACCAGGAGTCATCACGAGCTCGGACGGCCGTTTTTCAGCCACGAAACTGCGGCCCATTCCTCAAGTCTTTCATGATTCGATTTCGACGCTCTCGTTCGGCGAAGGTCGCACTCGCAATCTGATGTACGTGGCCACCGAGCGTCAGGGCGATGTGATGGTGGTCGTGTCGCTCATGCAGGGCGGCGGAGTCGAAGTGCGACTTGTCCGCGGTGCACCAGGCGAAACCACAGACGCGGGCATCGTCCCTACTCCAAACATGTTCGCGGTATTCGAGTTGTCCCGCGCGCCCGGTGCGTGCACGCTCTAGATCAACGCATCGATGCGCAACGGCGGTGCTCGACCATCAGACACTTGTCCTGCACGACGACGATGCCTTGCTTGCGCAACCTCTCCGCGAGCGCCTCATGCTGGATGCCGAGCTGCATCCAAACTACACGCGGGTGCTTGGCGACGATGTCCGCTTCATGTGCGTCTAGATCATGCGGCCTGCGAAACACATTGACCATGTCGATCTCACCGGCGACCTCGACGAGCTTGCGCGCGACCTTTTGCCCGAGAATGTGCGTCGCGTCTGGGTAGTAGACAGGCACGGGCACGACTTCGAAACCTGCATCTTGCAAGTATTTGGGCACGTAAAACGCGGGCTGATCTGCTTGCGCTTCGGTCTTGATGCCAAGTACGGCGATGCGTTTGATGGTCGCGAGCAGCGCGCAGAGGTCCATACGGAGCAATCTAGCGCACGTGCTAACTTTCGCGCGTGCTCGTCCTTGGCATCGAGTCTTCGTGCGATGAAACTGGCGCGGCCGTCGTCCGTGACGATGGCGAGGTGCTGAGCGATGTCGTGCACAGCCAAGTTCGTCTGCATGCAGAGTACGGTGGGGTCGTTCCCGAGCTCGCGTCACGCGATCACGCCAAGAACATCGTGCCCGTCGTGAGCCAGGCGCTCGAGCGCGCGCGCGTTCGTCTAGAGGACGTGGATGGCATTGCGGTCACCAATCGACCCGGCCTCGTCGGTGCCTTGCTCGTTGGGGTGCAAGTCGCCAAAGGTCTCGCGTGGGCGGCCGACAAACCCCTCGTCGGCGTCGATCACTTGATGGGGCATCTGCTCGCGATCTTCTTGCGGCGCGGTGAACCGTTGCATGCGTTGCCCGCGTTTCCATTCGTCGCGTTGCTGGCCTCGGGCGGTCACACAGCGATCTATCGTGTCGATGGCGCGC
>JAYVXK010000626.1:0-1593 GCA_043785265.1 Myxococcales bacterium
TTTTCATCCGCTGACGTGGCAGGGATCTGCGCGTCGTTTCAACGCGCAGTGACGACCGTGCTCGCAAAGAAGCTCATTTCAGCCGCCGAACGAGAGGGCGTGAGCGACGTGGTGATCGGTGGAGGTGTGGCAGCCAACACCGAGTTGCGAACGCGGGTGACCGATCTCGCAAGCAGCAAAGGCATGCGCGCGCACTTGCCCGCGCTCGCGAGCTGCACCGACAACGCCGCGATGATCGCGTACGCGGGACTCTCGCGCATCGCAGCCGGAGACCGCGACGGGTGGGATCTGATCGCCACCAGTCAGTCCGTCCTCAGCACATCGACGCGCAAGGGCCGCGGCAAGCGGTGATCAGTGCTTGCCGTGGGGCTTCTTGTCGTTCGGCGTGGCCGGTGTCGCGGCGGGTTTTTTCGCCGTTGGGGTGACGTTGTGTTTCGTCGTGTCGCGGCCAGCTGTCGCGATGGGGGCCAACACGATCTCGAGTGTGTCGCCTTTTGCGCGCACCAAGTAACCAGGAACACCGTCTTTGAAGACGACATCGAGCAGCGCACCGCCACCGTCGTTGCTCACGCGGATCGACGCGATGCGCGAATCACGCGCAGCGAGCGGGCCTGCGGGTTCGAGCGACTTGTGACCCGGAATGCTCACCGAAAAGCCCGTGGGCTGCTGAGCGCCGTTGATGTGCTCGATGGCTCCGTCCATCTTGAGTCGCAGCACGTTGCCGTGCGTGACATTCCCGTTGGTGAACGGCGCAACCTTTGTGGGCTTGTCGCCTGGTCTCGCCGGCGTCGGATCCATCATCTCCGGCTGCACCGGCATCATCACGGTCGGGACGGGGGCGTTGTTCGCGAGCATCGGATCGGTAGGCAGCGCAGTCGGTGCAACGGGTGCCGAATCTGCTGACGCAACCGGGGCAGGCGGTGCTGGCGATTTGTGCATCGCCATGGCGACGAGCACGATGGCAAGTCCTGCAGCGCCGCCGAGAGCGACCTTTCGCTTGTCGAACTTGAGCTTGTAGATCGCCGGGATTTCGGGCTCGCTTCCGCGCACGACCTTACGACCGCTCGCGTGCAAACCACCGCCAGGCGCAGGTGCAGTCGTCCTCTTGGCTGCGACATCGTCACCGCCGCGCCGTTTCGCGATCTCCTCAGCGGCGCGCGCGCGCATCGTCTTGAGAAAGTCGATCACCGCAGGCGTGACCTTCGCGGCATTGCGCGCGAACGCACTCTTCATCGATTGCGCAGCGACCAGATCCGTCTCGCTGTCTGCCTTGGCTTCGGCGGGCATCTCGGCGACGGGCTCTTGTATCTCTTCGCTCTCGTCGGTCGAGTCCACTGTTTGCGTGGATGCCAGATCATCACCTTCGTAGCGAAGCGCGACCACGAGACGCGGGATGCGAGACTCGCTGTCGATCTCCACCTCGACGCGATCGATGAAAGCCGCCCGTTTGTCGCCGGTTTCGGTGTCTTCGAGTTCCAGCTGCTTGCCGACTTGCAAGAAGCCCAGTTCGCTCCCCACAGTGAGCTCGTTCTTGCTGCTGTCTTTTACCTTCGCGCGCATTGGCGAGGCGAGGCCTTCGATGTGGAGTCGTAC
>JAYVXK010000627.1:0-5464 GCA_043785265.1 Myxococcales bacterium
ACGCTTGGTGAGTTTGCCGGTCTTGGTGAGCTTGTCGACCGCGAGTGCCAGCGCGACGAACCCGCCGGTGATCGACGCCGTGCGCGTACCGCCGTCTGCCTCGAGCACATCGCAATCGATGGTCACTTGACGTTCGCCCAGCTTGTCGAGGTCGATCGCCGCACGCAGCGCGCGTCCGATGAGGCGTTGAATTTCTTGTGTGCGTCCACCGGGCGCCTTGCCGCGACCGTCTCGCGGTTCGCGTTTCACGGGGTTGCATCGAGGGTGCATTTGATACTCTGCGGTGATCCACCCTTTGCCTTTTCCTTCGAGAAAAGGGGGCACTTTGTCGTCGATCGATGCAGTGCAAAGCACGAGGGTCGAGCCCGCACGGTAGAGCACGGAGCCCTCTGCAAATTTGTGGAAGCCGAGAGTCATCTCGACGGGTCGATGGGCATTGAGCTCGCGTTTGTCGGGTCGCATGACAGAAGCGTTATCACACGCCCGAACGAAGTGAGAGTTCGGTAGATACATCTGCACGTCTCGAGCGTTTCACTTGCCATGAGCGGACCGTATCGCGAGAGCACTGATTCTCTGCGTGCACGCGCAGACGCACTCGAGCTGCAAAACGTCATTCTGCAGGCCCGCATTCGTCGGCTCGAAGGTCGGCAATTCACGCTCGCTCGCAAGAGCGCGACGCAGTGGCTGACAGGCGCTCTCGCGCTCGTCTTGGTGGTCGCATTGGCAGGCACCGTGTTCGCCACTTGTGTGTCTGTCGTCGTCGGCTCCGCCGCGGGTTTTGGCCTCCAATGAGGCGATCGACGCTAAACGGTGCCGGTTTCGCGCGCGGGTGCGATCGGTAACGAGAGCGAAAACGTGGTGCCGCCACCCGTGCGTGGCTCGCAAGCGATCTCGCCACCGTGTGCTTCGACGATGCGCCGTGTGATGGCAAGGCCGAGCCCAGTGCCTTCTCCTTTGGTCGAAAAAAATGGATCGAATACGCGGGCGCGAATGTCATCTGGGATGCCGCTGCCACGATCCTCGACTTTGATGACGACACTCATGCCTTCTGCCAGCACAGTGACATCGATGGTGCCTCCGTCTTGCATCGCCTCTCGTGCGTTGCGAAGCAAGTTGAGCATCGCTTGTCGAACCTGCGACTCGTCGTACATCGCAGGCGGTACACGTTCTCCCTCTATTTTCAGGGCGATCGTGCATCCCGCGCGCTCCATCTCTTTCTTCGTGAACTGCGCCACGTCGAGCACGAGCGCGCCCACGTTGCCTTCTTCCATGCGCGGGGAGGGCAATCTGGCGAGCCGCAAATATTCTTCACTCAAGTTTTCGAGTCGGAGGACCTCACGGGCGATCGCTCCCAACAGTGCCTTCGCTTCAGCGCGGGAGCTGTCTTGCGCAAGCTCCTCCTCCAACAACTCCACGTTGAGACCGATGGCCGAGAGCGGATTGCGGATTTCGTGCGTGACGTGCGCCGCCATTTTTCCGATCGCTGCGAGCCGCTCGTTGGCGACGGCTTGACTCTGCGCCTTGCCCACCGCTCCGACCATTTGCTCGAACGCAGCCGCAAGCTCGCCGAGCTCGTCGTCAGACGACCGAACTGCTTTTGGCGTGAGATCTCCGCGAGCCACGGCTCTCGCACGACGCGTGACGTCTGCGAGTGGCGCGAGCAAGCGTCGCGTGTGCAGAGACACTCCGACGCCAACACCGAGCGTCAGCACGGCCAAGAGTCCAAGCGCATAGATCGATCGCAACTCCCTCTCGCGTGCGTCTGCCGAGAGGGCGTCCATCGAGGTGCCAAGGCGATCGGAGAGCGCATGCAGACGCTTGTCGCCGTCGTGTTCGATCGATCCGAGCGAGATCAACACCGAGTTGATCGCGTTCTTGTCGCCGCTGTCTATGGCTGAAAACAGCTGCTCCAGCTCTGATTTGTCCGCATCGAGGGCACGCTCTGTCGCGCCGAGATCCGCGTCGAGATCGTGCGCGAGCGATTGCGTGGGCGCGCTACCGACCGCGTCGAGTTGAGTCAGCGCGGCCCGCGTATCGAGAAACTTTGCGCGTCTCGCTGACGCCAACGTTCCAAGGAGCAGTCGCGCCGAGATGGGATCGCGCTCGTCGGGAATGCCGTCGACCAGCGTGGAGAGTGTGGCCTGTGTAGCGCGAAGTTGGCCGAGCTTGAGCGCGACTGGCACGTAGCCTTTGGACAGTTCGTCCGAATCACGCGCCGCCCGACGCTGCGCCACCACACTCCACCCAACCGTGATTGCGAACGCAACGAGCATGAACGCAAACGAGGCAAGCACGCGAGTGGCAATGGTGCGTCGCCCCGCGTCACGGACCGCGCCACCGCCCAACTCAGCCGACTGTCCTTTGGCGCTCACGGAACGAGGCTAGCCGAGCGTGACGACGCAGGACCAAATAGGCGTCGAATTGGGCAAAATCGCATGCCTAGCCACTTTGCCTTCGTCGAGTTGCGCGATTTTGACGCCTACATCGTCCAATCCATTCCAAGCACCTCAAGTGTCCTACCTATTGGAGTACGATCGACAAATGCAAAGTGGTGAGGGAGGTACTTTCATGGTCTACTGTAACCCTGGGCCACGAGTCGGCCTCAACCCAAAAGGAGCCTCCGCTTGACCAAGCTACTCGCCATGCCCGGCGAGGGTGAACGGCTGGATCGTTTCGAGCTCGTCGCAGAGATCGCGCAAGGTGGCATGGCCACCGTGTATCTCGCCCGGCTCGTAGGCGTCGGCGGTTTTAAGCGGTTTGTCGCGATCAAGCGGCTGCATCCCCACCTCGCTCAAGAGCAAGAGTTCATCGAGATGTTCCTCGATGAGGCTCGCATTGCGGCTCGAATTCACCATCCGAATGTCGTGCCCATCCTCGAGATCGGGGAGCACAACCATCAGTACTACTTGGTCATGGAGTACATCGAGGGCGACACCGCAGGTCGTCTCGTCGCACGCGCCGCCCACCGCCAGCAACGTCTGCCGCCTGCGATTACCGCCAGAATCATGCTCGATACGCTCACCGGCCTCCACGCCGCGCACGAGCTCCGCGACGACAACGGTCAGCTGCTGCAGGTGGTGCACCGCGACGTGTCGCCACAAAATATTTTGGTCGGCGTCGATGGCGTCGGTCGCATCACCGACTTCGGCGTCGCACGCGCCGCGGCTCGCCTCACCAGCACGCGTGGCGGCCAAGTGAAGGGCAAGCTCGCGTATCTCTCTCCCGAGCAAGTGCGCGGGATTGAAGTCGATCGACGCGCAGACGTCTTTGCTGCCGGCATCGTGATGTGGGAGCTGTTCACGAGCGAGCGTCTCTTCAAAGGTGAAGCAGACGCAGACACTCTCTTTCGCATCGTCGCGGCAGAAGTGCCGAGCATGCGGGCCATTCACCCGCAGGTCCCACCCGCGGTCGAAGCCGTCTGCTTGAAGGCCCTCGCGCGCGATCCAAAAGACCGTTGGCAGACTGCGCAAGACTTCGCCGAAGCCCTGGAAAATGCGGGCCGCGCGAACAACTGCCTCTCCAACATTCGTGAGACGACCGCGTTCGTGAATGAGATCCTCGGGCAGGATATTTCTGCGCAACGAGACATCGTGCGTGCGTGGCTTGCGCGGAGCGAGAGTCGTAGCGGCGTGGCGCAGTCGATGGCGGGCATGGTGAGCGGCGCCAAGCCTCCAACAAAACCGGCAGACGGATCGGGTTCGCGCGAACGCTTGCAATCGCAGGGACCGCCACGACCTGGGCAGCCGCAAGCGCCTGTTCAACATCAGGCCCCCCAACAGCCGCAAGCGCCCGTTCAATATCAGGCGCCCCAACAGCAGGCGGCCCGCCCTCCGCAGATGTCCGTTCCCACGTCACGCGAGATGCAACCCCCGGCGATGCAACTGACGTCGCTCGAAGACGACGATGAAGACATCGCGACGCGAGTCGACTCACCGCTTCTCGAGCAAGAGGCCAAGTCGATGCCAGCGATGCCCGTGCCAGGGTTTCATGGGCAAGCGCAGCCTCAGATTCACATCGCACCCGCCGCAGGTCGACCTGGGAGCTCCCTCAACGCGACACAGCCGTTTCCCGAAGGCTTTCAGCCTGCCCCAGCCCCGATGCCTCCCGCGTTCGCGACGCAAGCGCAACCGCAGAGTCCGTATGGCGTGCCGAGTCCATATGGCCCGCAGAATCCAGCGGCTCAAGGAGCTCCCTACGGCGCACCCACGCCGCCGACCACTGCAGCGCCGTCGGGTGGTTCCAAGCTACCGATGTGGACGCTCGCGATTCCTGCCGTGATCATCGCGATTGCCTTGATCGTTCTAGCCGTTCGATTGATGCAGCAGCCGAGCGATGCGCCCGTCGGTGGGACAGCACCAAGCGTGTCCGCGCCCAACACGCCGACCGCCAACACGACTCCGTCGAACGCCACGACGACATCCACATCGATGACGCAAACGCCAACCGCTAGCGCCGCGCCCACGAACACCACCCCCACGCTCACGTTGACGGCGACACCTCCGCCGACGAGCACCACCCCGACAAACAACGACGCGCCGACCGCCCACACGCCGACGAACAACAGCACGCCGACGAACAACAGCACGCCGACGAACAACGGAACGCCGACGATCAAGACCACCGGGCCGAAGCCGCTGCAGACCAGCAAACCTGTCATCAAAAAGCCCGTCGTCGACAACCCCGACTTTGGCGGCAGGCGATGATACCTTTCATCGAACGATGACCCGCTCTCATCTCGTCGGTATCCCGATCCTCCTGCTCGCCGCCGCGCTGCCGAGCCTCGCTCAGGCGCAAGAAGGGAACGCAGAGAGTCTCTACAACGAGGGCGTGAGCCTCATGAAGGACAACCACGCGCCCGAGGCATGTCCCAAGTTGGAGAAGAGCAACAAGCTCGAGCCAGGTGTGGGCGTGATGTTGTGGCTCGCCAACTGCTACGAAAAAGTCGGCAAGACCGCGAGCGCGTTTCGTCAGTACATCGCCGCCGAACAACTCGCGGTGCAGACGAAAGACAACCGAGACAAGGTCGCTCACAAGCGAGCGTCAGAGCTCGAGCCAAAGCTATCGAAGTTGACCATCGCCCTGCCCGCTGGAGGACACATCGACGGACTCGAGGTCCGACGCGACGGCGACGTCGTGAAAAACTTCGGCGAGTCGATGACCGTTGACCCGGGCACGCACATCATCGAAGCCACCGCGCCCGGATACAAGCATTGGGAGTCGAAGGTCGATGTTGCGACCGATGGCGCGGCCATCACATTCGCGGTGGGTCCGCTCGACAAGGAAGAGGTCGTTGTCGTCGACAAGCCACCACCGCCTCCTCCTGCGAACGCATGGGGACCCGTGAAAATCAGCGGTCTCGTGATTGCCGGAGTGGGTGTCATCGGGCTTGGTATCGGTGGCGCGTTCGGATTTCTCGCGAAGGGAAGCCTCGACGACTCGAACGCCAACAATCACTGCGACGCAT
>JAYVXK010000628.1:0-1589 GCA_043785265.1 Myxococcales bacterium
TCCGGATATTCGTTTTTGAGACTGTTGAAGCAATGCGGGCACGCGGTGATGACGGTGTGCATGCCGCCCTGCTCTGCGTAGCCGTTGAGTGTCGCTGCGTTTTGCTCCGCGAGCATCGCAAACAAGAACTCGTTGCCAGCGCGGCGCGCGGGATCTCCCGTGCAGCTCTCTTCTTTGCCGAGGATCGCAAAGTCGACACCGGCTTGTTTGAGCAACTTCGCGGTGGCGCGCGCGATCTTCTTGGCGCGATCGTCGTAGCTTGCTGCGCAGCCAACCCAATACAAAACATTGGCGGTCGGATGCTCGGCGAACGTCTTGATGTCGAGACCGTCGGACCACGCGGCGCGATCCATGCGCGAGAGGTTCCATGGGTTTCCGTTGACCTCGATCGCTTGAAAAACTTTCGCGAGCTCAGTTGGAAACTCGTTTTTGACCATCATCAAGTTGCGTCGAATGTCGACGATCTTGTCGACATACGAGATCATGACCGGACACTGCTCTTCGCACGCGCGGCATGTGGTGCACGCCCAGATCACATCAGGGTGAATCAGATCGGGCACCAGATTGATCGGCTCTACAACAGCCTCTTTGCCCCCCGATTTCGCGGCAACGAGTTCGGCCTCGCGAGCGTAGAGATGATCGCGCAGGTCGAGCGTCAGGTGCTTGGGCGACAGCAGCTTGCCCGTGCGATGCGCCGGACAATTCTCCGAGCAACGACCGCACTCGGTGCACGTGTAAAAGTCGAGGATCGCTTTCCACGACAGGTGCTCGATGCGCCCGAGTCCAATCTGCGCGGTCCCTGGATCGGGCAACTCTGCGGCGGCACCGATGGCTTCCATCAACTTCTCGGAGCTCGCTGCCATCGGCTTTAGGCGGCCGGGCGGATTCAGATCTTTGAAGAACACATTCGGAATGCCGGTGATGACGTGAAAGTGTTTCGAGTACGGCAGCAGGTTCAAAAAGATCAGCACGAGCGAGGAGTGCGTCCAAAAACCGATCGTCGCGATCGTCACGAGCGCGCCTGGTCCGAGGCCTTTGAAGAAGACCGCGAACAACGAGCCGCTTGGATTCGGGAAGGGCGTCCAGTCGGCAGAGTGCACGCCATCCCCGAGTGGAGCGATGATCGTTCGGAGCGCATCGCACTGAGCAGCGGTGGCGAGCGACGCAGCCCCCGCACTGCAAAACTCGGCCTTTCGTGAGGCGAGCAGCAGCATCGCGCCGTCATAAGACATGTCGGCGATCATCATCGTCATGATGATGGCAAGAATGAGGATGGCCTCTGCGCTCTTGGTGGTGCGCGAGATCGGTCGGATCACTCGGTAGTAGAGAAACACCGCCGCACCGAACACGACGAGCACGCCCACGCAGTCTTTTGCAAACTCGTACGCCTCGCCAAGCCCCGTCCACGGTGCGAGCACGAAGAAGTTGAAGCTCGGCCAAAATCCGCGTCCCCACAAGATGAGTGTGCGCGCGAGGAGCACGCCAAACCCTACAAAAATGAGCTTATGAGCGATGCCTGCGGGTTGGTAGTAGTCCATCTTCTCTTGCGCGATGGCGTAGCGCCACACACCGAGCAGACGATCCTTGAT
>JAYVXK010000629.1:0-5450 GCA_043785265.1 Myxococcales bacterium
CTACGACTTGCGGATCGAGATTGGCGGCGTGCTGTCGAGTTTTGCGATTCCGCACGGACCGTCGCTCGATCCAGAAGAGAAGGTCCTCGCGATCAACACAGAAGATCATCCAATCGAATATCTCGCGTTCGAATCGGTCATCCCTAGTGGTCAATACGGAGCGGGCCCGATGATCGCTTGGGATCGTGGTGGCATTCGCTACTTGGATACGAGCGCAGAAGAAGGTGTGATCGCTGGCAAGATCGATTTTGCTCTGACGGGCTTCAAGTTGAAGGGGCGATTTGCTCTCATCAAATTGAAGAAAGACGGCACGTCCGCGTCCCGGGCGCGGCGTGGTCCACACCAGGGTGACAAGGGCAACGAGTGGTTGCTCATCAAGAAGAACGACGCGTTTGCCAACCCCAAGTCCACACTCAAGGAGACCGAGACGCGCAGCATTCTCTCCGGCTTGACGATCGACGAACTCGAGCGCAAAGGAGAAATCGCCAAAGAGGCTGAAAACCAGGCGCGCGCGCTGGGTGCGGTCGTGGGGAACGTAGACACGCGCAAGGTCGAACCGATGCTTTGCTCGTCGGGCGAGGAGAGCGACATCCCTCAGGCGGGCTACACATTCGAGTTGAAGCTCGACGGCGTGCGCATCCTCGCGGAGAAAAATGGCGCGAACGCGACTCTCACTTATCGATCTCACCGCGACGCCACGGAGGCTTATCCAGAGATCGCTCATGCCGTCGAGGCGATGTGTCCGGAGCGCGTCGTGCTCGATGGCGAGATCGTGGCGTTCGACGACGAGGGTCTGCCGAACTTCCAAAGACTCTCTCAGCGCATTGGTCTGCGCGGCGCCAACATTCCTGTCGTCTACTTGGTATTCGACATTCTCGCGCTTGGTGATCTCGATCTTAGAGGCCTGCCGCTCATCGAACGACGCGCGCTCATCCGCAAGGTTCTGCCAGGTGGTGGTTTTGTGCGACCACTCGACTACCTCGAAAAAGACGGGCGTGCGCTCTTCGACTTTTGTCGCTCGCGCCGCCTGGAGGGCATCGTCGCAAAGCGCGCTGACTCTCCTTATCGCGCGAGCAAAAAGCGCACGCGCGACTGGATGAAGATCAAATGCGAGCGCGACGAGAGCTTCGTCGTGATCGGGTACACACGCGGTAACGAAGGTCGTTCGCGTCTTGGCGCGATGGAACTCGCGTCGTTCGACGAAAATGGATTGCTCACCGCGTGCGGCAAAGTCGGCAGTGGTCTCGACGAAAAGACCATCGACATTCTCCTGCCCAAGCTCGAGTCACTCAGGACGAACGAAAAAATGTATCAAGGCGATCCTGGTGACGCGCCACTTGGTCGCACGCTGGTTCGCCCTGAAATCGTGATCTCCGTGCGTTTCTTGGGATGGTCCGACGAGGGCTTGCTGCGCTTTCCGACCTTTCGCGGAATCGACCACGACCGGCAACCCAAAGACTGCACCGTGCGTCCCCATCAAGACGAACTCGCGGCGGTTTCAGAAGACGAAGCGCCGCTCAGCAGCATGGCGCCTCAATCACGTCGCGTCGCGCTCACCAATCAGAACAAGATTTTTTGGCCAAAGGACGGCGGCACCAAGGGCGATCTTTGCCAGTACTACGAAGCCATCGCGCCCACGATTCTGCCCTATTTGCGCGATCGACCGATCGTCGTCGTGCGGTATCCAGACGGCATCGCGGGCAAGAATTTTTTTCAGTGGAATGTGCCGTTCGGTTTTCCCAAGTGGATGCGCCATGCAGCACTGGGTGATGACGACGAAGAGGTCAAAAAGAAGCGTGTGTTCTTGGTGGACGACGCGGTCGGACTCCTCACGCTCGCCAACACTGGCGCCATTCCGATGCACATCCTGGCGTGTCGTGAGCAGTCGATCAAAGAGTGCGACTTTTGCACCATCGACTTCGATGTCGACCTCGCGTCGTTCGCGCACGGGGTGACGCTGGCACGCGATCTTCACAAACTACTCGGCGAGATTGGCCTCGAAGGCTTTCCGAAGACGAGTGGTCAGAGTGGTTTGCACGTTCTGATTCCGCTCGGCCCCGGTGTCACCTTCGAGACGGCGCAGGCGCTCAATGTGTTGCTCGGCCGACTCGTCACTGCCGCTCATCCCGACATCGCGACGATGGAGATGAGCGTGGCCAAACGGGGCGAGCGCGTCTTCGTCGACGTCGGTCAGACTGGCAAGCGTCGCACGATTGTCGCGCCATACTCTGTTCGCGCGAAAGACGGCGCCCCTGTATCGACGCCATTACGCTGGGAAGAGGTCACGCCCGACCTCGACGCGTCTGCGTTCACGATCCGCACGGTTCCCGCCCGCGTCGCGAGAGACGGCGACCCCATGAGACCGATGCTCGAAGCCAGACCGAACGTCACAGCGGCCATCGGCGCGCTTGGCAGACGAATCAAGTGATCACCAATTGACGCGCGAGAGCGCAGCAGGCGGACCGATCGTTGTAAAATACACGTGCTTCGCGTCGACCGCGAGATCGACCACATGCGTGAGGTTCGATGCGATGACGAGCGGTACGCCCTTGGGCGGCACGTGCACGACACCGTGATCAGTCGCGACGAACAGATCGTCTCCCCACGACGCCGTGGCGCGCGCATCGAAGAACGACTCACTTCCCGCGTCGCGCAACAATCGGGCGCCGCCGTCGATGCCGTCAAAGATGGCGACACCCGAGGCTCGACTGGTGAGCGAGACAGCATTGGCATCTGCGATGAGATCGACCGCAGCGTCGGAGTACAGATGGCGAACATCTCCGCCGCCGATCGCCCAGAGTCCGGCGTTGAGTGCGAAGGTTTTGTAGACCTGTGGTTCGTCGATCGGCAGAAGCAATCCCGCGCTCGCGTCGAACGGAGAACCGAGCACGCTCTTGGTCACGAAGGTTCCGCCATCAGTCCGAGTCAGCCAATAGACGCCACCTGCGTCGTCGACTTCAATCGAGCGAGCAGGGTCAGTCGCGTTTGCGACAAACAGAGGCGATGCGTCTGATCCACTGTCTTTAAGCGGGAATCCAGAGACACGACCGTTCTTCATCCCGCCGTCTGCGCCGCCGTCTGCGCTGCTGCGAATCGGGACGTAGACGTAGTCGTGATCGCACGCGATCCCACCAGCCGGTTGTTGATTGAGCGACGCAAGCAAACGCGTGGTGCCGCCAGCGACCGGAACCGCGATGAGTTCGTTGCCGTCGACATAAACGACTTCGTCACCGCATAGCGCGAGACCAAGTGGCGCATAACTGAGCGTCTGCAGCCAGGTCACTCCGCTGTCAGGCCCTGGACCGAGATCTGGACATGGCACGTTGGATTCGCATCCGTCACTCGTGTCGCCATTGCAATCGAACCACTCAGGCTCGCACTCGTCGACGCAGGCACCATGGAACCCAATCGGCACCTGTGTGGTGTGAAAGCGGTCGCCGGCGTCAGGGCACGGCGTAGCGAAGTCGCACTGGAGAGAGCCGCAAGAACCACCACTGGGGCAAAGACTACTAGCGGAGCCACCGCTCGGCGTTTGGTAGCAAGTGCACGCAGGCGCAGCCATGAGCGCAGCGACGAGCCACATCCCTTTAGGGAGTCGCTTCAAGCAAAGCATATGAAAGTATGGTGCGGCCGCGAAGATTCGCTTGAGAAATCAGCCGAACGGTTCGTCGAGCGCAGACTTGAAGTTCACGACTGCAGCCGCGAGGTCACCGAGCGCCTCGCCGAGGGCCGTGCCACCAAACGCTTCGCTCGATTCGACACGCGCTTGTTCGACGAGCGTCATGTCATAGAGCCACTGCACCTCTCCGATGGCTTCGCGAAGCGCTGCCCAGTCGGGTTGCATCGCATTCAATTGGATCGCAAGGCGGCCAAACGCGTCTGCGACGCCGTCGAGCCAGAGATACGCGCCGGCGAAGTAAGGCGCGAGCGGACCTTCCAAACGGTCTTCCTGAGCAGAGATGTCGACCACGACTTCGAGCGCATCGCGCACACCAGCCAGCAACCCGACGCGCTTGCGCAGCGAGAGCTCGGCGGCTTGAGCCGACATGTCGTAAGAGTCGAACTTGGTGCACTCGCCCTCGACCCGAGCGATTGCAGCGGCAAGCGACGCGTGTCGTTTTTGAGCGAGCGTGAGCGGCGAGAACTCGTCCCGCGGCAGCGTGCCGACATAGGAAGACTCTTGCTCCTCGTGCGTGACGACAGTGCCACTCGCTTCCCAGCCGTGATCCAGGTCCTCTGGCTCGTTTGCAAGGTCAGCGACATTGCGATGAGTCGGGTCTTCAACAGGAGGAAGCAGTGAAATACGTGAAGTTTGCATGAATGATCCCCTACGACAAACGCACACATGTACTACATGTACAGCGTATTGTAAAGTGAATTTGGTGGGTCAATAAGTGGCGAAAATGCCTGAGTTTTGGAAGGTCGTCATGAATTACGGACGCAGAGTCGTACTTCTTCCCACCTGCGTTGGATGAGACAAAACGAATCGCGAGTCCATTCCCTGACGGAAGGACTCGCGATTGGTGAGAAACGAAAAGCGCTTATTCTTCGTTGACCGCCAACAGCTCCGCAGGAGTCATTGGGAGCGACGGGCGCACCGGACGATGCACTTCGTCGCCGCCTTCGACGATGACGTGGAGTTGCTTGTACGGCGGTAGACCGGTACCCGCGGGGATGAGGCGTCCCATGATGACGTTCTCTTTGAGACCGCGCAGGTTGTCTGTCTTGCCGCAGATGGCCGCTTCGGTGAGGACCTTCGTGGTCTCTTGGAAGCTCGAGGCGCTGATGAACGACTCGGTCGACAGCGAGGCCTTGGTGATACCGAGGAGCAGAGGCTCCGCGATCGCCGGGCGTCCGCCGCGTTCGATGACCTTCTCGTTCTCGCGCTCGAAGATGTGCTTCTCGATCTGCTCGTCGATGAGGAAGTTGGTGTCGCCAACATCCTTGATGCGCACGCGGCGCATCATCTGACGAACGATGACCTCGATGTGCTTGTCGTTGATGGCAACGCCCTGCAGACGGTAAACCTGCTGGATTTCGTTGACGAGGTACGCGGCCAATTCCTTTTCGCCTTTGACGCGAAGGATGTCGTGCGGATTCGCCGGACCGTCCATCAAGGGTTCGCCCGCGCGCACGCGGTCGCCTGGCTGGACTTGGATGTGCTTGCCCTTTTGGATCAAGTACTCGCGCTCTTGATCGGGTTGGAGCGAGCCGTCAGGGGCGAAGGGCGTGATGACGACCTTACGCTTGCCCTTGGTGTCCTTGCCAAACGAGACTTCGCCGTCGACTTCCGCGATGATCGCGTGGTCTTTGGGTTTGCGTGCCTCGAACAACTCGGCGACGCGGGGCAAACCACCGGTGATGTCTTGTGTCTTGGTGGTCTCGCGCGGGATCTTGGCGATGACTTCTCCGCCTTCGATGTAGTCGCCATCTTGGATGACGATGTTGGC
>JAYVXK010000630.1:0-1586 GCA_043785265.1 Myxococcales bacterium
CACAGGACAAGGCGTTCCGGTGTTTGGCCAGAATCCGACTGTCGCTGAACAAAAGACCGCGCAGAACTTCACAGAGGCCATCGCGGATCGCGCTGAGTACCCGTGGGATCGAAACGACGATGCCGCCAAGGGTTACATCCAGAAGATCCTCACGGCCAAGTGCGCCTCGTGTCACAACGGCACGACCAACGGCAACAAGGCGCAGGAGTACTACCAAGTGTCGATGACGAGTGCGCAGACAGGCACGACGTCGACCTACAAAGTGCCGCGGTTCGACATGACCGACACTCCGGTCACTGTTTATTACGACCGCATGGTCCGCGCTTATCCCGCTTCGTACGTCTCGATCTTCTATCCGGCTGCACTCGAGATGGGCAAAGTGAAAGTCATCGGAGTCGTGCCGCCGAAGTGGGGCATCCCGGCTGACGCGCGCGGTTCGGAGATGATCGCTCACATCAACGTGAAGGCAGCGGACGGCACAACCGCCTTTCCGACTTCGACTCGCCCGATGCACCCAGAGAACGTCGGCGTGACGCTGACGGACGAAGAGCGCCAAGCACTGATTCGCTCAATCGATCTCGGCGGACAGTTTTACGCACGACAAAACACGCAATTCAAGCCCAACTCCAACGACCCGGTTGCCCCGGGCGCGAAGTACAAGTGAGGGAGCCCACCATGTCGATAGCCATGCGACGCACTAATCTCGGAGCTCTCGTTTTCGGGACCATCCTCGCGGCCGCGACCCTCATGTCCGGCGCCGACGCCAAGAGCGACGGTACTTCCAACGGCGGCGGCGTAGCTGCTGTCTACGGAAACATCCCCGCCGATCAAGTCGAGTTTCTCTCGACGCCCGAACACATCATGAGTGTGTCGGCGAGCGGCGCGGGTGCTTCTGCAATCTGGGAAGCGCTCGAACACGGCGAGTCGGTCGAGTGTCTCGACTGCGTGCCGATCGTCGAGCACTTGCTCTACGACAACAACCCCGAAACACGCGAAATCGCAGCCTGGTGGATGCGCAAGCGCATGTTCGGAGTGTTCGGTCCTGGCGAGGCCTACGAGCGCACGCTCAACGTCCTCAAGAGCGATCCCGATGCACAGCGTCGCGCTTATGCGGCCAACGCAGTGGGCGAGTTCTTGACGCTGGCTGGTGTGCAGCCACTCGCGACCGCGATCAAAAACGATGCATCTCCCAAGGTGCGCGCGGCTGCGGCCAAGTCGCTTGGTCGACTCAATGACGATGGTGCTGGTGCACTGAGCCTTGCGCTCGTCGATTCGGACGAGAGCGTTCGACTCGCGGCCATCAGCAGCGCTGGACGGGTCAACTCGTTCAACGACGTGGCGACTGCGGCCAAGCTCACGGGCGATTCGAGCGCGGTAGTTCGTCGCCGCGGCGTCGAGCTGCTCGAGGACCTCCACGCAAAAGACAGTGTGATGGCGCTCATCGCCCTCGTGCAGAACGACAAGGACCCGACGGTTCGTGCGTCTGCGGCTCACACACTCGGCGCGCTTCGCGACAGTTCGGCAAAGACCACACTGCAACATGCTGCAGACACGGACGCGGATCAGTTCGTTCGTGACCAAGCGGT